>NZ_JAXMJI010000001.1:0-71326 GCF_034376665.1 Allopontixanthobacter sp.
ATATCGTCGTCACCGCAGCGGGCGGTGCGCGGATGCAGGAAGGCATTCTCAGCCTGATGCAGATGCCCAAGGCGACGGTGATGACCCGCCGCCTGAAGGCTGCCGGACTGCCCTATATCGTGGTGCTGACCGATCCCACCACCGGCGGCGTCACCGCCAGCTATGCCATGCTGGGCGATGTCCATATCGCCGAACCGGGCGCGCTGATCGGCTTTGCCGGACAGCGGGTGATCCAGGATACGATCCGCGAAAGCCTGCCCGAAGGGTTCCAGCGGGCGGAATATCTGCACAAGCACGGCATGGTCGACATGGTGGTTCACCGGAACAAATTGCGCGAAACGCTGGCGACGGTGCTGGATTACCTGCAGCCCGCGAAAGCAGCGTAATGATCCTCCCCGCAGCGGGGAGGGGAACCGTCGAAGACGGTGGAGGGGCACCTTCGGCTTATGCGAATGTCAGCCTCTCGGATCATTCGCGCCTGCCCCTCCACCATCCTGCGGTTGATCCCCTTCCCCCGGCGGGGGCGGATTGATGAGCGATTTCGGCACCTCCTCCGATCCCGCGGTCCAGCGCCAGCTTGACCGGCTGGCGGCACTTTCTCTGCCGCAGGGCCGTTTCGGACTGGAGACTATCCGAACCCTGATGGATCGGCTCGGCAATCCCCACCGGCAATTGGCGCCGGTGTTCCATGTCGCCGGGACCAACGGCAAGGGTTCCACCTGCGCATTCCTGCGCGCGATGCTGGAGGCGCAGGGGCTGAGCGTCCACATGGCCACCAGTCCGCATCTGGTGCGCTACAACGAACGTATTCGCATTGCCGGTAAGCTGATCGAGGATGCGCAGCTGGCCGCATTGCTGGCCGAGGTGCTGGACCAGTCGGACGATCTCGCGCCGAGTTTTTTCGAAGTGACCATCGCCGCCACCTTCCTCGCTTTCGCCCGTACGTCCGCAGACGCCTGCGTGGTGGAGGTCGGGCTCGGCGGGCGGTTCGACGCTACCAATGTGCTGGAACCCGGGGTGCTCGCCGCCTGCGGGATTGCGGCTTTGGGGATCGACCACGAACGCTTCCTGCTTGCGCCCGAGGACGGCGTGCCGGAAGTCCCTCTCGCCCGCATCGCGTTTGAAAAGGCGGGCATTGCCAAGCCGGGTGTGCCGCTGGTGACTTTCAACTACACTACCGAAGCACGGGACGAGATCATCCGTGCGGCTGCACGAAATGGTGCGATATTGGCCATGCGCGGGCGCGAATGGGATTACAGCGCAATTGCGGGGCTGGAATATCGCGACCGGCACGGCGACCTTACTTTGCCGCAACCTACGCTGCCGGGCGCGCACCAGGCCCGCAACGCGGCGCTCGCGGTGGCTATGCTGCGGCATCAGGATCTTGTGCAAGTGTCACCCAAAGCGATGGCGAAGGGTATACGCGTCGCGACTTGGCCCGCACGGTTGCAGCGCCTGTTGCCTGGTCCGCTAACCGGCGGGCGCACGGTATGGCTGGATGGCGGCCATAACCGCAGCGCCGGGGAAGCGCTCAAACGGCATTTCGCGGGGCAGCGGGTGCACCTGATTATCGGAATGCTGGCGAACAAGGACCCTGCGTCGATCATCGCACCGCTGGCAGACGAAACCGCCAGCCTGACTACGGTGCCGGTGCCGCGGCACGACTGCCACGGCCCTTTGGCTTTCGGTGAGCGCGCGGAGGCTGCCGACGATGTCCCAGCCGCTCTGGCTGCCCTGCCGGAGGATGGTCTGCCCGTACTGATTGCCGGCTCGCTGTACCTCGCGGGGGAAGTACTCAGGCTGAACCGGGAACTGCCGGACTGATCAGCCGGGCGCGGCGCGGGGCGTGGCGTTCACCGCTTCCGGAGGGTCACCGCCTTCCCCATCCCCGGTCTGGCGGACTGTTTCGACTACGAAGCCCTTGCGCCACAGCAGCCACAGCAGAATCATCCCCGGCGCGGCAATTGCGACGGTGAAGGTCCAGAACCCGACCCAGCCGAGATTCTCCGCCAGATAGCCCGACGGTGCCGCCAACCATGTCCGGCCGACCGCGGCGAAACTCGACAGCAACGCGAATTGCGTCGCGGTATAGGCAAGGTTCGACAGCCCCGAGAGATAGGTCACGAACACCGTCAGCCCGATCCCGCTGGTGAGGTTTTCGGTTCCCACCGCGATTGCCAGCATCAGCGGCGAATGACCGGCAATGGCGAGCAGAACGAACAGGAAGTTCGAAAACATCATCAGCAAGCCGGAGATGATCAGCGCCCGCCCCATGCCGAGCCAGGCAATGAACGGGCCGCCCAGCGCCGATCCCACAATCAGCGCGCCAAAGCCGACGAATTTGTTGATCGCAATGAATTCGGTGTCGCTGAAGCCGAGCTCGACAATCATCGGATTGAGCATCCCCTGCCCCATCGCATCGCCGACCTTGTAGATCAGAACGAACAGCAGGATCAGCGCGGCACCCCTGCGGCCGAGGAATTCGCGGAACGGGTTGATCACCGTACCGCTCAGCCAGTCGAGGAAGCTCTGCCCGGCGGCCCGGGCAGCGGTCGGATCGAACCGCCCGGCCCCGGCCCACAGTGCGCCCAGGGCGGCCGGCAAGACAAGAAAGCTGGTGATGCCATAAGCCATTGCCCAGCCGATATCGTAGCCTTCGGTGGACGCGAGGTAGATTGTACCCGCCCCGGCCAGCAGGTTGCCGGTGCGATAGCCGAACTGGTTCATCGCCGTGCCGTGGGCCATCTCTGCATCCGAAAGGATCTCGATCCGGTAGGCGTCGATCACGATGTCCTGCGTTGCAGACAGAAACGCCACCACGATCGCCCACAGCGCAAAAACACCGATCGTGTCGTTGGTGGGACTGCTGGAGCCAAGCTGCCACAAGGCCGCGACCAGCGCCGCTTGCACCAGGAACAACCATGCCCGCCGTTGCCCGAGCCAGTCCGACAGCAAGGGGATACGCACCTTGTCCACCAGCGGAGCCCACAGGAATTTGAGCGTGTAAGGCGTGGTCAGACCAATCGCGAAACCGATCGTCGATTTGTCGATCCCCACCTTCGACAGCCAGAATGTCATCGTGCCGAGCAACAAGGTCAGCGGAAATCCCGATGAAATGCCGAGCAGGAACGCCACGAATGGCATCTTGCGCCGGTAAGGCGCGAAGGCGGGCACAATGAATGCGAGCCCTATTACTGCCCCGATCACTCCGAACAGGATCAACGTGTCAATTCCCATCGCGGTGCCTGTCCTCTTGTCTCATCGCTGCCTCGCCGCGCTTGTCGTGGCTGGAAAACTGCTGCACTCTTAAGCGTTGAAAGACCAGATAGGAAAGTCGCAATGAACGCGCCGACAACAGATATGCCCGCTTTGAGCCCGACCCCCGGCCAACTGGCACTGGCGAAGGCGATCCTGGACGAAGCGCCGCGCGAATCGCAGGGCGTTACCCATGTCCCGGCCAGCGTCTATACTGACCCCGACCATTGGGAACGCGAGAAGCGGGCGCTGTTCGGCCGCTTGCCGCAGGTTATCGCGCCCTCTGCCTTGCTGCCCGATCCCGGCATGGCCATTCCGCACGATTCGACCGGGCGGCCGCTGCTGCTGACCCGCGATGCGGAGGGGACGGTGCACGTCTTCCTGAATGTCTGCCGGCACCGCGGCACAAGGCTGGTGGAAGGCAGCGAGACGGTTTGCGCCAAGCGGCTGGTTTGCCCCTATCACGCCTGGACCTACAGACTCGACGGAAAGCTGCTTGCCCTGCCGCGCCCGGAAACCTTTCCCGGCTTCGACAAGGGCGCACACGGCCTGGTCGAACTACCCAGCATCGAATCGGGCGGACTCATCTGGTTCGCGCCGGTCGAGGGCGCGGATTTTACCGATGCGGAGCGGCTGGGCGAGGATTTCGACGCCTTCGGGACGGCGGATCACCATCTCTTCCGCCGCAAGACCCATGACGTCGCCGGAAACTGGAAGCTGATCATGGACGCTTTCCTCGAAAGCTATCACGTTACCCGCCTCCACGCGCAGACCATCGGGCCGTTCTTCAAGGACGGTGTCACCTCGGGCGACATGGTCGGCCCCCACGCCCGCTCTGCCGTGGGCCGGGTAGAAGATATGGCGAATGTCGATCTCAATGACATGGCCGCGCTGCGCCGGGCGGTGACCTTCGCCTACCAGTTGCTGCCCGCAACGATCATCATTCCCAGCCCCGATTATATCAATGTCATGGTCCTGATGCCGCAAGCGCATGACCGGACGCTGGTGGAAGATTTCATGCTGATCCCCGAAGCGCCGCAGACCGATAAAGCGCGCGACCATTGGGAACGCAGCTGGAAACTGCTCGATGGCGGGGTGTTCGCGTCGGAGGATTTCCGCGCCGCCGAACTGGGGCAGCAGGGGCTGTCCAGCGGCGCGGTGGATCACGTCACTCTCGGCACGCTGGAGACCGGGATCCTGCGCTTTCACGAAACGGTGCAGCAGGCGATCCGCGCCGCGAACTGAGCGTGACGGTTCGCCCAACAGATCACTTTGCGCGATGCGCGGGAAACGTCTAGAGGCCGCGCATGGCCCAACCCCACAGACCCCGCACCGGCAGACCGGAAAAGTCCTCCGCGTCCGGTGCATCCGCCCACGCCCCCGCCGCCGGCCCTTCGACCGGCAGGTCCGCCGACCGCCCGGAAGGCGACCGGATCGCCAAATTGCTGGCCCGCGCCGGCATCGCCAGCCGGCGCGAGATCGAGCGCATGATCGAGGACGGCCGGATTGCGCTTGACGGCAAGGTGCTGGATACACCCGCCACGTTCCTGACCACGCTCACCGGCATCACCGTCGACGGCAAGCCTGTCGGCAGGATCGAACCCGCACGCCTGTTCATGTTCAACAAGCCGACCGGACTGCTCACGGCGGAGCGCGATATGGCCGGCCGGCCGACGATCTACGCTGCGCTTACCAACGCCTTGCCCAAGGACGCTCCGCGCCTGATGCCGGTGGGCAGGCTCGACATGAACACCGAAGGATTGCTGCTGCTGACCAACGACGGCGAATTGAAGCGGGCAATGGAGCTGCCTTCGTCCGGCATTCCGCGCACCTACCGCGCGCGCGCTTTTGGCGATATCAGCCAGGCACAGCTCGAAGAACTGATGATGGGCGTGACCATCGACGGAATGCATTACGGGCGGATCGACGCCAATCTGGAACGGCGCACCGGTCGCAACCAGTGGATCGAAATGACCATCAGCGAAGGCAAGAACCGCGAAGTGCGTAATGTGCTCGAACATCTCGGGCTGGAAGTTTCGCGGCTGATGCGGACCACCTATGGTCCCTTCGAAATGGGCAATCTGCCGCGCGGTACCGCCGTTGAAATTCCTCAGGCCCAGGTGGAGAAATTCCGCAAGGATCTGCTTCGGGACATCAAGAAATGAGGATTGTCGCCGGCGAGTGGCGCGGGCGTAAATTGGTGGCACCCAAGGGCGAAGGAACCCGACCGACCGCCGACCGAACCCGCGAAACACTGTTCAATATGCTCGCCAGCCGGCTTGGCAGTTTCAACGATCTGCGAATTGCGGATTTGTTCGCCGGGTCGGGTGCGCTGGGAATAGAAGCGCTGTCGCGCGGCGCGGCGCATTGCCTGTTCGTGGAACAGGACGATGCGGCATTGAAGACGATCCGGGACAACATTGCTGCCCTGGGCGCCCGTTCCCGTACGGACATACGGGCGGGATCGGTCATGGCGCTGGGCCCTGCAAGAGAGAGCTACGACCTGATTCTGCTCGACCCGCCCTATTATTCCGATGCTGCCACGGTGGCACTGGAACGGCTCAAGCGGCTCGGCTGGATTGCGGAGGGTACGTGGATTGCGGCGGAAACCGCTTTCAATGAGGACGTCATCGTGGACGGCTTGACGATAGCCGCGGAACGTAAAGTCGGACGCGCCAAGCTGACATTGCTGCACAGCGGCGCGCCCGACGAGTTGTAAGTCCGACTTTATTGCGACCCGGACTTACATCATTGGCGGATCTTCTGTTGGATCGCCTTGTGTGGGATCGTGTTCGGTAGGTGGCGGCGCTGTCTCGGCCTGCTGGGCTACCTGGCTCTCGACCCGGGCCCACGCCGTATCCCGGTCGGGATCCGCCATGGCCGCGATGGTCGCCCGGTCGGCTTCCGACAGGCGCCAGTAGATCGTCTGTCGCTGCGGTGGCAGCGTCCAGAAATAAGCCTGATGGTCTTCGGCCCAGCCATCATAGGTGGTCTTTTCCTGCGCTGACCAGCTATCATATTGTGCCTTGTGTGCCGGGCTCAGTTCCGTCTTCGGCGCCGCCGGTTCTGTTTGCGGCGTGGCTTGGTTGCTGGGTGGCTGGCCTTCCTGCGCGGCGACCGGGATTGCCAGCGCCGCCGAACCGGCCGCGAATACTAAAATTATAGACTTACGCATGGTGAACTCCTTGAGCGTTACCTTACGTGACGAACTCTGTGACCGGCGTGGGCGCATCGACTTCGCGGGGCAATATGAGGGGATCGCCGCCTGTCGCGAATCCGGGCCGCTCCGGCGAGTTCGGTGTAAATCATCGGACAGACCGAAATGCGATCCAACTCTCCGCCCGCAACCCCTATTCGCCTTGCAACAGACTTCCTCGTTCTCTACCTGTTCACTCACCCATGAGCGATAAACCTGCCCCTTCTACAACCGCGCCAAGCGGCGCGCCGAGCGCTGGATTGCCCCGCTACGCGGCCAATCTCAACCCGCCGCAGCGTGAAGCAGTGCTGACCACGGAAGGGCCGGTGCTGATGCTGGCGGGCGCGGGAACCGGCAAGACGGCTGCCCTGACAGCCCGCCTCGCCCACCTTGTCGCAATGCGGAAGGCATGGCCGAGCGAGATCCTCTGCGTCACCTTTACCAACAAGGCCGCGCGCGAAATGCGCGAACGCGTCGGGCGGCATATCGGCGATGCTGTGGAAGGGATGCCGTGGCTGGGCACATTCCATTCGATCGGCGCAAAGATGCTGCGCCGCCACGCCGAACTGGTCGGCCTGCAAAGCAATTTCACGATCGTCGATACCGACGACCAGCTGCGCCTGCTCAAGCAGCTGATCCGCGATCAGGACCTTGATGAAAAGCGCTGGCCGCCCCGCCAGCTTGCCGGACTGATCGACCGGTGGAAGAACCGCGGCCTCAACCCCGGTGATCTGGATGCCGTGGAAAACGAAGCCTACGCCAATGGCCGGGGGCAGGAATTCTACACCCTGTACCAGGACCGGCTGAAGGCGCTGAATGCCTGCGATTTCGGCGATCTGCTGCTGCATATGCTCAACATCCTGCGGCGTGAGCCGGAAGTGCTGAAAATGTACCAGCAGCGCTTCAAATACATCCTGGTGGACGAATATCAGGACACCAACCAGGTGCAGTATCTGTGGCTCCGCCTGCTTGCGCAGGAGCGAAAGAATATCTGCGTGGTCGGCGATGATGACCAGTCGATCTATAGCTGGCGCGGCGCGGAAGTGGCTAATATCCTGCGCTTCGAAAAGGATTTTCCCGGCACCAAGGTGGTCAAGCTGGAACAGAATTACCGCTCGACCCCGCATATACTGGCGGCTGCGTCGGGTTTGATCGGTGCCAATAGCGAGCGCATCGGCAAGACGCTTTGGACCGAATCCGATGGCGGCGACCGGGTGCGGGTGATCGGCGTATGGGATGCTCCCGAAGAAGCGCGGCGAGTGGGCGAGGAAGTGGAGCGGCTGGAACGCGAAGGTGCTTCGCTCGACCAGGTGGCAATTCTGGTACGGGCGCAATACCAGACCCGCGAGTTCGAGGACCGGTTCATCCAGATCGGGCTGAATTACCGGATCATCGGCGGGTTCCGCTTCTACGAACGGTCCGAGATACGCGACGCACTGGCCTATCTGCGGGTGATCGCCCAGCCGCGTGACGATCTGGCGTTCGAACGGATCTACAATCAGCCCAAGCGGGGTCTCGGCGCGAAAACACTGGAAAAAATGTTCCAGCACGCCCGCGCTACCAACATGCCGCTGGCCGCTGCTTCCCTCCATCTGGCCGACAGTGACGAATTGCCGAAGCGGGCAGCAGGCACCATTGCCGCCTTGATGCGCGATTTCCTGCGCTGGAAAGAACTGGCGGACCAGATATCGCCTGCCGAATTGCTGCGCACAGTGCTGGATGAATGTGGCTACACGTCCATGCTGCAGGCCGAGAAATCGGCGGAAAGCGCGGGACGCCTCGAAAACCTGTCCGAACTTGCCCGCGCGATGGAGGATTACGAAACGCTCGGTGATTTCCTCGAACATGTCAGCCTGGTGATGGACAACGACCGCGCCGAAGGCGAGGAAAAGCTGACCATCATGACCATGCACGGCGCGAAGGGGCTGGAATTCGACACCGTCTTCCTGCCCGGCTGGGAAGAAGGGGTATTCCCGTCGCAGCGCTCGCTGGACGAAGGCGGCCTCGCCAGCCTCGAGGAGGAACGGCGGCTGGCCTATGTCGCCATCACCAGGGCGCGTAAACGCTGCACGATACTGTATGCTGCGAACCGGCGGATTTACGGCCAATGGACCAGCTCGATCCCGTCACGCTTTGTCGCAGAGTTGCCGGACGATCACGTCACCCGCGAAACCACGATGACCGGCGGCGCTTCCCTGTGGCAGGCCAATTGGAGCGAAAGCGACGATCCCTTCGCCCATGTCAGCACCAGCCGACCCGAACGATCAAGCCAGCGCGGACCCGGCTGGCAGCGGGCGCTGACCAGCGGTTATGAGACCAAACAATTGCGGCTGAAGGAATCGACCCGCAGTGCCGCGAGCTTCGCTGCCCGGCCCCGCAGCGACATTGCCGTCGGTGCGCGGGTGTTCCACGACAAGTTCGGTTACGGCGAGGTGACGGGGCAGGAAGGCAACAAGCTGGAAATTGCGTTCGACACCAGCGGGCCCAAGCGGGTCATCGATAGTTTTGTAACCGTAGTTTAGGTCGCCGACACATCCAGGAAACCGGGCACCGGTCCGTTCCATTCTCCGGGCTTGCTCGGCGGATCACGGTCTTCGCGGTAATTGCGGCGCGGCTCGGCCGCCTTGTCGGACACTTTGCGCGGCGCGCGCGCCGGTTTGACTTCGCCAACTTGTTCCCGAGCGGTTCCATCGTCCCGGGCCGGACGGGCTTTCGCTTCCGAACGATCCGAACGCGGCTTCCGGGGTGTGCGTTCCTCGCGAGGAGCGCGGTCTTCACGGACCTGTTCCGGCGCTGTTCCACGTTCCTGTTCGGGATCGGAATTCACGGCAGGCTTAGCCGGTGCGTACAGCGGGATCACCATGCCGGTAAGCTTCTCGACATTGGCGATTGCTTCGGCGTCTTCGGCCGTCACGAAGGTGAACGCCCTTCCCTTGGCCCCGGCGCGCCCGGTGCGGCCGATCCGGTGGACATAGTCATCGGGGTGCCACGGCGTGTCGAAATTGAACACATGGCTGACGCCCTTGATGTCCAGCCCGCGGGCGGCAACATCGGATGCCGCTAGAATATTGATCTGGCCCGACTTGAACAGATCGAGTTCGGCAATGCGCGATGACTGGTCCATGTCGCCATGGATTTCGCCAACCTTGAAACCGTCTTTCTTGAGCGATTTGGCAAGGTCCCGCACGGTCGTCTTCTTGTTCGAAAAGACGATCGCGGTGTTGACGTTGTCGTTCTGCAGGAACCAGCGAAGCGCTTCTTTCTTCTTTCGCGGCGTCATCATCACCTTGAACTGGGCAATGTTTTCGCTGGTGCTGGCCGCACGGCTGACTTCGATCTGCTTGGGATTGGTGAGGAATTTATCCGCGAGCTTCTTGATCACCGGCGGCATGGTGGCCGAAAACAGCATCGTCTGGCGGGTAGCCGGCAATTTCGAGCAGATGAATTCGATATCGGGAATGAACCCCATGTCGAGCATCCGGTCCGCTTCATCGATCACCAGCAGCTCACAGCCGTTGAGCATGATCTTGCCGCGTTCGAACAGGTCCATCAACCGGCCCGGCGTAGCAATCAGCACGTCGACGCCTTCATTCAGCGCCTTCAGCTGGTCGCCCATCTGGACGCCGCCGATCAGCAGCGCCATCTTGAGATCGTGATTGGCCCCGTATTTTTCGAAATTCTCCGCCACCTGTGCGGCCAGTTCGCGGGTCGGTTCCAAGATCAGCGAACGCGGCATCAGCGCACGGCGGCGGCCATTGTCGAGCACGTCGATCATCGGCAGGACGAAGCTGGCAGTCTTGCCCGTACCTGTCTGGGCAATGCCGATCAGGTCCTTCATCATCAGGATGGCGGGAATGGCCTCCGCCTGGATGGGCGTAGGCACGCTATAGCCAGCGGTTTCCACCGCTTGCAGCAACTTGTCGGATAGGCCGAGATCGGCAAAAGTCATGTAGGTCAGATTGTCCGGTATGTGGGGAGGGAATCCCCCGTGGGTGCGGACTTTCTGCGCCCGCCAATAACAACGCCGCGCCTTTGCGCCGGAAGACTGCAAAAGTCAAGGAAATGGGCGTGTGTACCGGCTATCTGGCAACGAGCTGCCGCATCCGGTCCACTTCGCAATTGGCCCCGGTTCGCGAATGCAGCTTGTCGCGGCCGGTGCAAAGCATGCCGTCCGCGTTCTTTTCGACATAGAAACCGGAGTAGAAATCGCGCGCGCTGCACGCCTTTTCCAGGCTGGCGCTGATAATTCGCTGGTCGCGGAGATACAGCATCAAGCGGTTATCCTGACCCGGCTGGACCCCGGCAATGGCACCAACGGGAACGCATTTGCCGAACTTGCGCTCCACAAGGTTGGTCGGAATCGTCTCACGCGGCAAATCAGCCATGAGACCCCGCGCGGCGGCTGGTGCTGCGGGAGATATCCGGATGGTAATGCGGCGCTCGATTCGAATTTGCCGGTTAACGGCGATCTGCTCCATGGCCTCGCGCATCATCCAGCCCTTCCGCGACATCTGCCGTGCCTCACCAGCGCTCGTCTCTTGCGGTGCCAGCCCCGCAGTTGACTCGACATTCGCCACAGGGCCCGAACCGGGCAGCAGCAACGCGATCGGGGCAAGAAAGGCAGACAGGCTGGTCATCAAGGCTTATGTAAAGCTCCTCAAGCACCTGAATGACTGCGCGGTTTGCCGCGTACCGCACAGTGGTGCCTGCCCTGTGTACCCATAACGGTTGAATGACGGCTTAATCTGCGGACGATAATCTGCAAGCGCTCTTTATCCTATTCCGCGACGCTAATTCTGGCGGCGCTCGCCAGCTTTGTGGCATAGGCCTGTCATGACCGATCACGAACTTTTTTGCAGCGCTGCCGAAAAGCTGCTTGGTCCGCGTGGTTTCAGCACCGATCCCGACCTGATGAACCCGTGGCTGACCGACTGGCGCGGCCGCTATCACGGCGCGGCACTGGCCATGGCGTCACCTGCCGACACGCTTCAGGTTTCCGAGCTGGTCAGGCTATGCGCCGAACACAGGATCACAATTGTGCCGCAGGGCGGGAACAGCGGGATGTCGGGCGGCGCTACGCCGGATGCCAGCGGTAACGCGGTAATCCTGTCCCTCCGCCGCATGAACCGGATCGTCGATCTCGATCCGGCTGGGCGCAAGGTCACCTGCGAAGCCGGCGTAGTCCTGCAGTCGCTCCACCTTGCGGCGGCGGCGGAAGACCTACGGTTTCCCCTGACACTGGGCGGCAAGGGTTCTGCCACGATCGGAGGCCTTATTTCCACCAATGCAGGCGGCACCCAGGTGTTGCAGCACGGAACCATGCGGGAACAGGTTCTCGGTATCGAAGCCGTGATGGCCGATGGCGCGATCTTCAATACGCTGGTTCCGCTCAAGAAGGATAATCGCGGTTTCGATCTCAAACAGATGCTGATCGGGTCGGAAGGTACTCTGGGGGTCGTGACCGGCGCGACCCTGCGCCTGCTGCCCGCCATTGCCGGCAGGGTGGTGGCATGGGCCGGTCTCGAGTCCATATCGGCAGCGCGAGACTTGCTGCTGCGCTGCCAGTCGCAATCCTCCGACTCGCTCGAAGGGTTCGAAGTCCTGCCCCGTCACTGCCTCGCGGCGGTGCTCGATTACCTGCCGGACGCCCGATCCCCGCTGGAATCAGACCACGAATGGAATGTCCTGATCGAATGGGTTGCGGCACCCGGGGCACAGGAGGCAGTGCGCGACCACGCCGAGGGGGTTCTTGCAAGCGCGCTGGATGATGCCCTGATCCAGGACGCCGCACTCGCGGCCAACGAGGCACAGGCCGAAGCCTTGTGGCTGCTGCGCGATTCGATTTCCGCCGCCGAACGCGCGCTTGGCCCCGCCATGCAGCACGATATTTCCGTGCCGGTCGCCAAAATGGCCGAATTTGTCGAGCAAACGGTTCCTGCCGTCGAGGCAGAGTTCGCAGGCACAAGAGCGCTGGCGTTCGGGCATCTGGGCGACGGCAATGTGCACTTCCATGTACTCGCGCCCCCGCGCGCTGTCCCCGGCGAGTGGGAGGAGTCGGACGGCAAGGCAATCAGCCGGTTCGTCCATGACCGGGTGACCCAGGCAGGCGGATCGATCAGCGCGGAGCACGGTATCGGGCAAATGAAGCGCGACGAACTTGCGCGCCTGGGCGATCCGGTCGCGCTGGCGCTGATGCGCAGTGTCAAACAAGCGCTGGATCCGGCAAACCTGCTCAATCCCGGCAAGCTCATACCGGACCCGGACGTGACCTCGATCAACTAGCTACAGCGGCGCAAAATGCAGGCGACCGGTCTGGCCTTGCCTACCGCGCCGCCAGCCCTTAAAGCGCGCGCTTCACGCGATTTCAGCGGCTGGCATCACGGTGTCACCGCCTTGGCAACTATTCCGCTTTTCAAATATTGGAGAAACTTCATGGCCAGCGCGCCGCAACCCACCCTGCCCCTGTTTTACAAAGACTTGATGCCGCTCAACAGCCGCGACCATGCGAGCTGGAAGGGCAAGCCGGCCGATACGGCACCATGGTTGGTTGGCCAGCACGCAATTCCCCTGACAGTGGACGAATTCGTCCAGGCACAGCGCGATTTCCCGATCGTATTCTCCTCGGGCGAAAATCCCCTGCCGCTGGCGCTCATGGGCCTCAATGAAGGCGTCAACACATTCGTGAACGATGCTGGCAAGATCGACGATCCGATTTACATTCCTGCCTATATCCGGCGCTATCCCTACATGTTGGCGAAGCTGACCCCGGATACGGAAGATCTTTCCCTGTGCTTCGATCCGACTGCCGATTCGATCGGCGAATTCGAAGAAGGCAACGCCCTGTTCGATGAAGACGGCAAGCCATCACCGTGGACCACGGAAATCCTGCAATTCTGCGAAAGGTTCGAACAGGCCGGTGCGCGCACAAAGTCATTCATCGAGGAATTGAAGAAGCACGAATTGCTGATGGATGGGGAAATTTCGATTTCGCAGAACGAAAATCCGGACAAGCCGTTCATCTACCGCGGTTTCCAGATGATCAACCAGGAAAAGCTGCAGGATTTGCGCGGCGATCTGCTGCGCACATGGAACCAGAACGGAATGATGGCGCTGATCCACGCCCAGATCTTTTCGCTCGACCTGATGCGGGTGGTGTTCTCCCGCCAGTTGCAGCAGGGCAAGGGTCCGAAGCTCGCTGACGCGGGCTGATATCGTCCCTGTCAAACGGGGCGATAGAGAACTGCGGTAGGCGGGGTTACCTAAGCGACAGTTCAGTCTTGAACTGGCGCTGATCCCGTCCTATCTTGATGATGTTCGGCGGCGCTACCCTCATGGCCCGCCAGAACCGGTGCACCAGGTGCACACCTCCCTGAACCTTGGCCACCTCGTGCGATAAGCACGGGGTGGTTTTTTTGGTGCTCCAGCGCTACTCCGCGGCGATGGAGAAATTGCCCGAGCGGCCCAGAGCCGCTGCCGTGCCGCCGAGTTCGCGTACCAACCCGCAAACCAGCCGCACCATACCCGCCATGCGTGCAGAGGGTTCTTCCAGTCTCCGGTCGAGATAAGTTGACCGGCACAGCTCGAGTTGGAGAGCGTGGATCCCGCGCGCCGGGGCCGCATGACGGTCCAGCACGTAGCCACCAGCATAGGGCCGGTTGTGGGCCACCGTTTTCTCCTGCCGCGCAAGATAGGCCAAAGCAGCTGCTACGAGCAATCCGTCGCTCGACGCACCGAAGCGGTCGCCAATCACAATTTCCGCGGGCCGGTCGCCTTCGTGTCTTGGCTTTAACGGCGGCATGGAATGAAGATCGATCAGCAGAGCCGCCCCCCAGCGGTCGCGGACAGCCTCCAGCGCTTTCGCGAGCGCTTGATGGTAGGGCCGGTGAATCCCGTCGATTCGCGCAGTCAGTTGATCATGGCTGATCTGCGCTTTCCAGATTTCGCCATGCCGCGCCAGGCGACGCGGAATCAGGCCGAGCCCGGTACGCGAACGGCGGTTGGTCAGGTTTCGCCGCACGTCTGACGGTCTGCCGCCGCGGATCATCTCCCAATCGACATCGTCGCTATTCCGGTTCAGATCGAGCATTGCGCGCGGTGCGTGCGCTACCAGCAAGCCGGCACCGGTTTGCCGCGCTATCTCCAGCGCAATGCGGTCTACATGCCGGTCTTCCAGCCGAATTGCCGAATATTCAGGGTCGCGCATCGCCCCAAGCAGAGCGCCGGGATAAGCCCGCCCGGCATGAGGCGCAGCGATGATGACGGGGATCGGACAGTCGGCGCGCAGGCTTAGCGTAAACGCGGGTTCGCTCGTGCCCGGGATCATGCCGCCATGCTCGACCAAATGGTCTTTGTCTTTCCCCAGTTCTCCGGCCGCTCGTTTCATGAAGAAAGGATTAGCGCCTCGCTGCGCTGTGTCAAAGCGGGTCAGGTGAAACAGCGACAAAGATTTCTTAAGCGAAGTCGGCTATAGTCAGGACATGGAAAAATCCGATACCCTGCGAATCCTGCTGGCGGAAGACGAGGAAGCGATGCGGGCCTATCTTGCACGCGCGCTCGAAAACGCCGGATATGATGTCGTTGCCGTCGATCGCGGGACTGCTGCCCTGCCCTTCCTCGAACAGGAACATTTCGATCTGCTGCTGTCGGACATCGTCATGCCCGAAATGGATGGGATCGAACTGGCGCAGCGATGCAACGAAATCAGTCCGCAGACCAAGGTGATGTTCATTACCGGCTTCGCGGCGGTCACCTTGAAGGCCAGCCGCGAGCAGCCGCAGGCCAAGGTTCTGTCGAAGCCGTTCCATCTGCGAGACCTTGTGCTCGAAGTCGAACGGGTGTTCGAAGACCGGGTGCACGCGAGCCTCTAGGCGCAGCCTTCGGTCTGGACTGTCCGGTCGGTCACGCAATGCCAAACACCTACTTGCGCAGGCCCGAGCCAGAGGCTAGAGGGCGCGCCTGCTGTTTGCTCAGCGGGTGAATTATGTGGGCGTATAGCTCAGTGGTAGAGCACTGTGTTGACATCGCAGGGGCCGGGAGTTCAACTCTCTCTACGCCCACCATTCAAAACCCCTCAAGTCACCGGACTTGAGGGGTTTTTGATTCCCGCGTTTGCTTTGCCGTGCTGGCCGGAGCTAGCCCATTGGCCGGTCGACCCGCGGGTAGAAGCGCTTGTCAGGCAAAGTGCGAGTACTGGCTGACACTGGGTCAAGGTGTTCCGCATAATGTTGCGGCTTGAGCCCTATTCCCACCGAGGGGGGTAATTCGGAAAGGATGTTCATGCCAGCCAGTAGCCGCCGCGACCCGAGGGCTTAAGCCCCCTGGGGGACAGGTGCCGGGTTTCCGGAATGCGCGGTGAGCGTGCCGCCCATCGGTTCGCATTCGCCGGCCGGGACATTCTTCCAGGCGTTGCCCTGGTAATCTACGGTCGAAGTACCGGCACAGCTGGTGCCCGGCCCCGCCGCGCAATCGTTCTTGCCGGCCAGTGCCACGCCGTAGCATTTCTCCATCGCGGCAACTTCGGTGTCCGCGGCAGGATCCGCCGCGTTCTGGTTCTGACCCGCGTTGGACCCGCAGGACGCGAGCAAAGCGGCGGCGGCGAGCGCCGACACCGAAGCGGCGATCCGGGTGTAATTCTTGCTCATGCGACTATTCTCCTTGTGCGAAACCGCGCTCTGCACACCCGAAGAAGTCCGGGGTCAGGCGCGAAAAGCGGTCGAGGCCAGCTGTCCTCACAGCCACATTTTCGGTGAAGGGTCGCAGATCGTTACATCGGGAAGGAAATTTCAGGCTTCCTCTGAAAGTCCAACCTCAAGGCGAATCAATTCCCCTGCCTTGCGCCTCGGGCCCCCTCTGCTAAAGCCCCCCCAACTTCCAAAACAACGAGCACAGGAAAACCATGGCGAAGATCAAGGTAGCTAACCCGGTCGTCGAACTCGACGGCGACGAAATGACCAGAATTATCTGGCAGTGGATCCGTGAACGGTTGATCCTGCCGTATCTGGACATCGACCTGAAATATTACGATCTCTCGATCGAAAGACGCGACGAGACGGACGACCAGATCACCGTCGATTCCGCCAACGCGATCAAGCAGTACGGCGTCGGCGTAAAATGCGCCACCATCACTCCCGATGAAGCCCGCGTTGAAGAATTCGGTCTCAAGAAAATGTGGCGTTCGCCCAACGGCACGATCCGCAACATTCTAGGCGGCACCATTTTCCGCGAACCGATCGTGATCGACAATGTTCCGCGGCTGGTACCCGGCTGGACAGACCCGATCGTGGTCGGTCGCCATGCCTTCGGTGACCAGTACCGCGCCACCGACACATTGATCCCGGGCGCGGGCAAGCTGCGCCTGGTGTTCGAAGGGGCAGACGGCAAGAATATCGACCTTGAGGTGCATACTTTCGACCAGCCCGGCGTCGCCATGGCAATGTACAACCATGACGATTCGATCCGCGATTTCGCCCGCGCGTCGATGAATTACGGCCTCGACCGCAAATGGCCGGTCTATCTGTCGACCAAGAACACGATTCTGAAAGCCTATGATGGCCGGTTCAAGGATTTGTTCGAGGAAATTTACGAAGCCGAATTCAAGGACAAATTCGCCGAGGCCGGCATCTCCTACGAACACCGCCTGATCGATGACATGGTCGCATCGGCGCTCAAGTGGAGCGGCAAATTCGTCTGGGCCTGCAAGAATTACGACGGCGACGTCCAATCGGACACGGTTGCGCAGGGCTTCGGCTCGCTTGGCCTGATGACATCCGTCCTGATGTCGCCCGACGGCAAGACGGTGGAAGCGGAGGCCGCACACGGCACCGTGACCCGCCATTACCGCCAGCATCAACAGGGCAAGGCGACTTCGACCAACCCGATCGCCTCGATCTTCGCCTGGACGCGGGGCCTGATGTACCGCGGCAAGTTCGACAATACGCCTGACGTGGTCCGCTTTGCCGAAACCATCGAGCGGATCTGCATCGAAACGGTTGAGAAGGGGCAAATGACCAAGGATCTGGCCTTGCTGATCGGCCCCAGCCAGAGCTGGCTGACGACGGAACAATTCTTCGAAGCAATCGTAAACAACCTCGAAGCAGAAATGCAGAACTGGGCTTAGATCCTCACATGAAGATTGGGGGCCGCGCCGATCCCGTGCCGGATCAGCGCGGCCTTCTTTCTTGAAAGCACAACCAAATGGTCAACTCGTCCAAACCAGCCGTCTCTGACACTGAGAGCCCGACGGACCAGGAACGCCGCGGCAAGGCCCGGCTCGAGGTGCGCCAGGCACGGCCATCCGATGTGCGGGCGATTGCGGACCTGGTAAAGCGCGCCTACGCCGATCTTCCCGCCTACACCCACGGCGAAATTCGCGGTCAGATCAACAATTTCCCCGACGGCTGTTTCGTCGCGAAGATGGACGGCGTGCTGGTCGGCTATTGCGCGTCCATGCGGCTAAGCGCGAACACCGCGCTGAAACCGCATAGCTGGGACGAAATTACCGGCAACGGCTTCGGATCGCGCCATCTGCCAACGGGTGAATGGCTGTATGGCTACGAAATGTGCGTCGATCCCAAGTCCCGCGGAACACGCATCGGCCGGCGGCTGTATGAAGAACGGCGGGCGCTGGCCGAACGGCTCGAACTGACCGGAATCGTCTTTGGCGGCCGGATGCCAAATCTTAAACGCTACTGGCGGAAGGTCGACGGGCCGCAGGATTATCTGGCTCAGGTGATCGAGAACAAGATCCACGATCCGGTGCTGCGGTTTCAGCTGGCCAACGGGTTCGAACCGATCGGAATCCTGCCGAACTACCTGCCGGAAGACAAGAAGTCGAAAGCGTTCGCGGTCCACATGATGTGGCGTAACCCCTATGTCGATCATGACAAGCCGCAGAAGCATCGGCTGCCGCGCGGGGTTGAAAGCGTCCGCATTGCCACGTGCCAATTGCAGGCGCGTTCGGTCAAGGACTTCGCCGAATTCATCCGCCACATCGAATATTTCGTCGATGTTGCAGCGGATTACGAGGCGGATTTTATCGTCTTTCCCGAGCTGTTCACGCTGATGCTTCTGTCCTTCGAGGAAGAGGAACTGACCCCGCTGGAAGCGATCGAAACGCTGTCCCGATACACCCCGAAGATCCGCCAGACGCTGTCGGACATGGCGCTTAAATACAACATCAACATCATCGGCGGTTCCCACCCTACGCGCCTGGAAGACGGCGATATCCACAACATCGCCTATGTCTGTCTGCGCGACGGGTCGATCTATTCGCAGGAAAAAATTCACCCGACCCCGAACGAAGCCTATTGGTGGAATATCAAGGGCGGGGATTCCATCGATGCGATCCCCACCGATTGCGGCCCGATCGGAGTGCTCATCTGCTACGACAGCGAATTTCCCGAACTTGCTCGCCGTCTGGTCGACGAAGGTGCGCGGATCATCTTCGTACCGTTCTGCACCGACAGTCGGCAGGGCTATATGCGCGTGCGTTACTGCGCGCAGGCCCGGGCGATCGAGAACCAGTGCTTCGTGGTTATGAGCGGTAATGTCGGCAATTTGCCCAACGTCGCCAACATGGACATCCAATATGCCCAAAGCTGCATCCTCACCCCGTGCGATTTCCCTTTCGCGCGGGACGGTATCGCGGCCGAAGCGAGCGAGAACGTCGAGACCCTGACGATCAGCGACGTCAATCTGGCAGACCTCAGCTGGGCGCGCGCCGAGGGGACGGTTCAAAATCTCGCGGATCGGCGGTTCGATCTCTATCGCATTGCCTGGGACAAACGGGCCGCGACAAACCCGGAACAATACCGCATCGGCGCCGATCAGGAGGCTTCAGTGTCAGCACCCAAGGGACCGCATAGCCCCGGCGGCGGCTGAACTTATGTCCGCGCGGGGGGCCAAGCCGGGTGACAAGCGCGACCCGCCTGCCATAGAAGACCCCTATGGCTGGTGAACTTTCCTCTCCGATGTTGTCCGATGCGCTGGTAATTCTCGGCGCTGCGGGAATTGTGATCCCGGTTTTCACCCGTTTCCGGATCACCCCGGTCATCGGGTTCATTCTGATCGGCCTGCTGGTAGGACCGTTCGGTCTCGGCAAGCTGGTGTATAATTACCCACTGCTGGAACACGTTACGATCACCGATCCCGAGGCTCTGGAACCCTTCGCGGAGTTCGGGATCATCCTGCTGTTGTTCACCATCGGCCTCGAACTGTCGTTCAAGCGTCTGTGGACGATGCGCAAGCTGGTGTTCGGGCTCGGTGCGCTGGAACTCATCATTATTGGCGGAATGCTGGCGATATTCCTGTCGATGCTGGGTCAGTACTGGACCGGCGCGCTGGGCCTCGGGCTGGCTCTGGCGCTTTCCTCCACGGCAATCGTGCTCCCCATCGCCGGCACAACCAGCCCGGTCGGACGCGCCGCCCTGTCGATGCTGCTGTTCGAAGACATAGCCATCGTGCCGATCATTTTCATGCTCGGCGCCATGGCTCCCTATGCTCAGAACGAAGGGTGGGACGGCCTGCTCGGCACCTTGTGGCTCGGCGGACTGGTCATCCTCGCGTTGCTGGTCCTCGGGCGGGTTGCCCTGCCCCGCCTGTTCGCCCAGGCAGCCCGCACGAAAAGTCCGGAGCTGTTTCTCGCTGCCAGCCTGCTGGTCGTTATCGGATCAAGCCTGGCCACAGCCGCAGTTGGCCTTTCACCCATCGTCGGAGCGCTGATCGCCGGCCTGCTGATCGCCGAGACCGAGTATCACGGCGAAGTCGAAGCGATCATGGAGCCGTTCAAGGGCCTTGCACTGGGGATCTTCCTGATCACTGTGGGCATGAGCATCGACGTCACCACCATCTGGGACAATTTGGGCCCCATAGCGCTTGCAGTTGTCCTGGTGCTGACCTTCAAGGCGCTGGTGACAGGCTTGCTGCTGCGAATGATGGGCGCGCGGCGGAGCACTGCGACGGAAACCGGCATACTGATGGCGAGTCCGTCCGAAACAACGTTGATCGTTCTTGCCGCCGCAAGCTCGGCGCTGCTGATCCAGCCCGGCACCGCGCAATTCTGGCAGATCGTGACCGCGATCGGATTGACGATCACCCCCTTGCTCGCCCGCCTGGGCCGGGTTGTTGCGCGCAAGGTCGAGCCGGCACCCGAATTGCCGCCGGAAGACCGGGCTACTCCGCGCGTCATTATTGTGGGCGCAGGCCGCGTTGGCCGCCTGGTGGCACAGATGCTGACCGTTCACGGTAAGCCTTATGTAGCCATAGACTCCGACGCCGACCTGGTCGAAATTGCCAAACGCCAGGGTTATCGCGCAGCTTTCGGCGACGCTGCGCGCGGTCATGCGCTACGAAATCTGGGGATAGAGAACGCGCTGGCAGTGATCCTGACCATGGACGAGCCCGTGCTGGCCCAGCGTCTGACGTCGAAGCTGCGCAAGGCCTACCCCGACCTGCCCATTATCGCACGCGCCCGCGATACCAGCCATGCGGCTGAACTATACCGCAGCGGAGCCAGCCATGCGGTGCCGGAAACGCTCGAAAGCTCGCTCCAATTATCGGAGGCGGTGCTGGTCGATCTGGGCGTCGCGATGGGGCCCGTCATCGCCTCCATCCATGAAAAGCGGGACGAATTCCGAATCAAGCTTCAGCAGGATGCCAAGCTGGACACCAAACCCAAATTGCGCACCAGCAATGTCGGCGCGGCAGACTGATCCGGCTACGCTGCTGCGATAGCTGCCCGAACCGCATTTAACGCGGCATCGGCTTGCGAGGCATCAGGCCCGCCGCCCTGCGCCATGTCGGGCCGTCCGCCGCCGCCCTTGCCGCCGAGCGATTCCACGCCGACCCGCACGAGGGCAACCGCATCGAAACGGTCCGTCAAATCATCGGTCACCGCCACTGCAACGGCAGCGCGGCCATCGTTGATCGTGATGGCAGAAGCGATGCCGGAACCCATGCGCGTCCTGGTTTGATCGAGCAGCGGACGCAATTCCTTGGGATCCAGCCCCTCGATCACCTGACCGGAGAATGCGACGCCGCCAATGTTCTCGTCCTTCGGACCCGCCGCCGCGCCGCCCCCGCCAAGCGCCAGCTGCTTGCGTGCTTCGGCCAGTTCACGCTCCAGCACCTTGCGCTCCTCGAGGAGCGCGGTGACCCGGGCTGCGACATCCTCCGGCGCGGTCTTCATGGCGCTGGCAACGGACTTCAAAGCCTCTTCGCGGCCGACGAGCCACTGCCTGGCCGCTTCGCCCGTCAGCGCTTCGATCCGGCGGACACCCGAAGAGACAGCGCCTTCGGAAATGATCCGGAACACACCGATATCCCCGGTTGCGGTGACATGGATGCCGCCACACAATTCGACGGAATAGCTCTGCCCTTCGCCGCCGGTGCGGCCCATCGACAGCACGCGCACTTCGTCACCGTATTTCTCGCCGAACAGGGCCATCGCCCCGGCTTCAATCGCATCTTCCGGAGTCATCAGCCGGGTCGAGACGGCTTCGTTGCTGCGGATCTCGTCATTCACTTCGCGCTCTATCGCGGCGATGTCGTCGTCGGTGAGCGGCTTTGGATGCGAGAAATCGAACCGCAGGCGGTCTTCTGCAACCAGCGATCCCTTCTGCGTGACATGCTCGCCAAGGCGGTTGCGTAGTGCCGCGTGAAGCAGATGCGTGGCGGAGTGGTTCGCCCGGATGCGGTCCCGCCGGTCGGCATCCACATCAAGATGCACCGTATCGCCAACCTTGATGGTGCCGGAACTGACCTTCGCGTGATGCGCATGGAGCCGCCCGAGCGGTTTGGAAGTGTCGGATACTTCCATTTTCAGACCATCAGGATTGGAAATCGTCCCGACATCGCCCGCCTGCCCTCCGCTTTCACCGTAGAAAGGCGTCTGATTGGTCAGCACGACAACCGTGTCGCCAGCCTCGGCGGATGGAACTTCGGCGGAATCCTTGAGCAGCGCAACCACCCGGCCCTCCCCGCTGGTGGAGGTATAGCCGGTAAATTCGCTGGCCCCTTCGCGTTCGGCGATATCGAACCAGACCTCGCCCGAGGCAGCGTCACCGGAACCTTTCCATGCAGCCCGGGCGGCGGCCTTCTGCCGCTCCATCGCGGCGTCGAAACCGGCGCGGTCCACTCCGATGTTGCGCGCCCGCAAGGCGTCCTCGGTCAAATCGTAGGGAAAGCCGAAGGTGTCGTAGAGCCTGAAGGCGATTTCCCCGTCGAGCCGGTCCCCGGCGGACATCGTTCCGGTGGCTTCGTCGAGGAGGCGGAGGCCCTTGTCGAGCGTCTGCCGAAATCGGGTTTCCTCCCGTTCCAGCACTTCCTGGATCAAGGCCTGGCCGCGCTGCAATTCGGGATAAGCCTGGCCCATTTCACCGACCAGCGCCGGGACTAGCCGGTGCATCAGCGGATCGCTTGAACCGAGCAGATGCGCGTGGCGCATGGCGCGGCGCATGATCCGGCGCAGCACGTATCCGCGCCCTTCGTTGGACGGGAGGACCCCGTCCGCCAGCAGAAAGCTGGTCGATCGCAAATGGTCGGCAATCACGCGGTGGCTGGCCCGGTTCTCGCCTTCGGCGGCAATCCCGGTCAGGCTTTCGGACGCCGCAATCAGCGCCTTGAATGTATCGGTGTCGTAATTGTCGTGCACGCCCTGCATGACGGCGGCGACCCGTTCGAGCCCCATGCCGGTATCGATCGACGGTTTGGGCAAGGCGGCTCGCTCGCCGGAGGAATCCTGCTGGAACTGCATGAACACCAGATTCCAGATTTCAATGAAGCGGTCGCCGTCCTCGTCCGGAGATCCTGGAGGTCCACCGGGAATGTGGTCGCCGTGGTCGTAGAAAATCTCGCTGCACGGGCCACATGGGCCGGTATCGCCCATCGACCAGAAATTGTCGGACGTCGCGATCCGGATGATGCGATCTTCCGGCAGGCCGGCAATCTTGCGCCACAGATCGAACGCCTCGTCATCGGTGTGATAGACGGTGGCAGTCAATTTGTCCGGCGCGAGGCCCCATTCCTTCGTCAGCAATGTCCAGGCGAGCGTGATCGCTTCTTCCTTGAAATAATCGCCGAAGGAGAAATTACCGAGCATTTCGAAGAACGTGTGATGGCGCGCCGTATAACCGACATTGTCGAGGTCGTTGTGCTTGCCCCCTGCCCGAACACATTTCTGCGAACTGGTAGCACGCGGCGCAGGCGCAGCCTCCAACCCGGTAAAGACATTCTTGAATGGGACCATCCCTGCGTTGACGAACATCAGGGTAGGGTCGTTATACGGTACCAGCGGTGCACTCGGCACCGATGCGTGATCCTTCGATACGAAGTAATCGAGGAAGGAACGGCGAATTTCGTTGGTCGACTGCATCGGGCGCAATTAAGCATTACCGGCCATGGCGACAAGCGCATTAAGCCTTTTGATGTTGGCGAGCAGTCCAATCAGGCTCTGCGGCACCTTTGTTGGCCGGATTCACGCGTCAGGTCGATGGCGAGGCGCGCGCGGTGACGATCCATGCTCCTGCCAGCAAAGCGACGAGATCACCGTCCAAATGGCTTTCGATAAAGCCGTCGAGGCGCTTCGAGAATGCGGCACGGACGCCCTCTGCCATTCCGGCAGCAGCCCGGGCGGCAGGGCCGATCGACAGGAAATAGGATTTCGCATCAGCCACGGCATCTTCGCCCGTTCCGGCGATATAGGCGAAGTCGACCTTTTCAAATTCGATGTCTGACCAGCCTGCTTCGACCAGCATCGCCGTGACAGCGTCCTTGTCAGCGAAGGCGAAGGGGCCCGGCACCATCGATTGTGGAGGTTGGAACAAACCAGCGGGCAGTAATTCAGTAAGACCGGTGGCCCAGGGATTATCGTCAACCGAGCGGAAGCAGGAAAAGATCAGCCGCGCCGATGGCGCAGCGCTCTGCCTGAGATTGGCGAATGCGGCGGTCGGTTCGGGGAAAAACATCACCCCGTGACGTGACAGCAACAAATCCGGTGTGAACTCATCCGAGTTCCAGACCGCGGCGTCGGCGACTTCGAACCGGACATTGGGAGAATTGATCGCGCGGGATCTTGCCGCCGCAATCAGGTCTTCGCTGATATCAATTCCCAGCACCTCTGCGTGGGTATGGCTGCGCCCCAGTGCCAGCGATAATTCGCCGGCGCCGCAACCGATATCGAGGGCGGAGAAAACAGGTTCGGAGCGAGCATGGCCGAGCAAGCGGTCGGTCAGTCCGGCAAAGCTACGGTCGGTCCGGCGCCATTCCCGGGCCCACTTGGCCCCAACTGGCCCTTCCCATTCGCCCGGTTCCATCCAGATCCCCTTGCAACCCTGTCGAGACCAGTGCTCGCTTGCTCGAGACTGCTGCTAAAAGACTTATTGATTTCCGTAAAGGTATCACGTCGATCTGGCCTGTAGCTTCGGCCGGATGTACCAATGTCATACGTCTCGGGGCGTTGGCTTGATCCGGGACAGTGACGCTCCGGCAGTGTAAAGAAAAACCGGCCCGGGTCCGTAATGGACACACGAGCCGGCTTTCCGTTTTTCCGGGCACCATCATCGCGCCCGCTTGAGAAAATAATGATCAGACGTCCGCGTCTGGCCCAGACACGGGACCGGTCATCATTTCCTCGGCAACCTTGTCGGTGCGGCTGCGGATGGCAGCTTCCAACTTGTCGCAAACTTCGGGATTGTCTTTCAGATATTGCTTGGAATTCTCCCGGCCCTGGCCGATCCGGATGCTGTCGTAGCTGAACCATGAACCCGACTTCTCGACAATTCCGGCCTTGACCCCAAGATCGAGAATCTCGCCCAGCTTGGACACGCCTTCGCCGTACATGATGTCGAATTCCACCTGCTTGAATGGCGGCGCAACCTTGTTCTTGACCACTTTGACGCGGGTCGCATTGCCGACAATCTCGTCGCCATTCTTGATCTGGCCGGTGCGGCGGATGTCGAGCCGGACCGACGCATAAAACTTGAGCGCATTGCCGCCTGTGGTGGTTTCGGGGTTACCGTACATGACCCCGATTTTCATGCGCAGCTGGTTGATGAAGATGACCATCGTCTTCGAACGTGAAATCGAGCCGGTCAACTTGCGCAGGCTCTGCGACATCAGGCGGGCCTGCAGGCCAACATGGCTGTCCCCCATTTCGCCTTCGATTTCCGCGCGCGGAACCAGAGCGGCCACCGAATCGATCACCAGCACGTCGATCGCATTGGATCGCACCAGCGTATCGACAATTTCCAGCGCCTGTTCGCCGGTATCGGGCTGCGACACAATCAGCTCGTCGATATCGACCCCCAGAGCCTTGGCATAGACAGGGTCGAGCGCGTGTTCGGCATCGACAAATGCCGCGGTGCCGCCGCCTTTCTGCGCTTCGGCAATGGTATGCAGCGCGAGGGTGGTCTTGCCCGAGCTTTCCGGACCGTAAATCTCGATCACCCGGCCCCGCGGCAAGCCGCCCACGCCCAGGGCGATATCCAATCCGAGCGAGCCGGTCGAGATCGTCTCGATCTGCATCGCTTCCTTGGAGCCCAGCCGCATTGCCGAACCCTTGCCATAGGCACGGTCAATCTGCGCTAGAGCGGCATCCAATGCCTTCTGACGATCGGGATTCATTGCATTACCTTCTACCAGCTTCAGATTAGTCGCCATGCCATGTGCTCCATCAGTTGCCTAGAGGGCCGTGCATTTTCGCCCCGCTTGCTTCACTGCTGAATGATGTACCGCATCTGTTCTCGTAGAACAAGGGGGGAACGAAACTTTTTCCTGCGACTTACGCAAAACCACTGAACTATCGGTTTTTCAAGAACTAAGAACTCGCAGTTGGCCGCAACTTCCAGTCCAAAGTACGCGATGCGTTGGCCGGAATGGCCATTTCCAGAACATGTTCTCCATCCTTTGTTTTCAGGCCCGGTGTCTTCCTCAGTTCCCAATCTGCCGTCCAGCCCAGATCCAGGCGTATCCGGACCGGGAATGGGTTCGCATTGGTGACTGTGGATTGCATCTGTGCCCATTTGCGCGGGTTCTCATCCGGCGGGGACCCGGTCAGCCGCTTGCACGCGACGTACACCTGATTGCTTGCGCCGAGATAGACCTCCACATCCTGGCCGACCGCGTAATCACGTAAATCCTCCTCGCCAACCAGCAGATCGCCCGCCATTGACGGTTCGAATATCGTGATCCCGCCCATCGGCAGAGCGATCCCAAGGCCGTGGTCCCGGTCATTTTTGGTAGTCAGTTCGATTTCGGCAGCTACCGGTCCAATTGCGCTATCCCAGGCGCTGCAGCTGCCGGTATAGAGCAATTCCGCCTTCACAGCGTTACGTTGCAGGAAAGCGACCTGTTTCAGCCCCTTCGCGGCAATTGTCATGCGTTCAGGCACGCGGTAAAGTTTCAAATCGCCCAATTGCTCTTCCACAGCCGTAACGGCGATGGGTGTCTCCTGCACCTTCATTCTCGATCCCGTTACCATGATCGCATCGTCCATTATGACCATGGCGGGCGCAGAGGGAAGTGGCATGGGCGGTGGCGGTGGAACCGCAATGGGCGAACCCGCTGCAGTGCTGCCAAGGGGATAGCACATCAGCCGCAAAGGCTGGCCGGTGGGCGGCTCTGCCAGGTTCTGGATATCGCTGATGATGTTCAAGGTGCCCGCCACCGCCATCAGTTCCGCATCGGCGAACGACTGGTTGTTGTCGTTCAGAATCGTCAGCCACGACAGCAGTTTGATCCGCTGTTCGCCAGGAACCGCAGGATCATCCAGCGTCGCGACATAATGCGCCTGCCAGTCGAATCCCCAAGCGAGATAGGTCAGCGTGACCCGGTAAGTGCCGCCATTTTCATCGCGTGTATCGATGGAAAACATCGGCTTGGCAGACAGGCCGGCAGGAATGGCATCGAAAGTCAGGCCCTCCGGTAGCCCCGAACAGCGAACCGCCTCGTACCCTCCGGAGGTCTTCAGAACCAGCCCGCCATCGGCGCGGCTGCTGATGATCGCGGATTCCGCCGCCGTCACGCCCGTCGCCGGATTGGTGCGGGTAATGGTGACACGGTTGCCCAAGGTTCCGTCCACCACAGCGGCGGGGGAAAGCAGGTCGGAATTGCGGTTCTTCTCGATTGTCCCGCCGGGCAGTCCGGTGACAATCGCGCTGACCGCCACCATTCCTTCGGCAACCCCTTCGAAGCGAATGGTGGATTCGCCGGGCGGCAAGGTAACGTCGCGTGTCTCGCTGATCATCGCGAAGCCTTGCGGCCAATCGCGGTCCATCGCATCGCCTTCGCCGCGGCCGGGGTCGCGGTAGATCGTGACCGCGAGACCGACCGGAGCGGAAGCGCTGACTACCTCCCGCGCGTCGGCGGGCACCGCGGTCGTGCCGCCCATCAGGATACCAATCAGGGCAAGAGCGGCAGGCCGCATCGTCACGCTCAGTAGCGCGCTTCGTAGGTCACGCGGAATTCGCGCCTGCCATTGGCCGGGACCGGAACCACCCACTTCCGGCTCCCGAGATTGAGCTGTTCGCCAGGCACATCTTCGCTCACGATCCGGAAATCATGGCTCCACCACCCGCGGTCGAGACCGGACTGGATAAGGTCGATATCGACCGGTTCCGATTTCGCATTGGTCATCGTGTAGCGCATGGTGGTGCGGTAATATTCGACCGGTCGTTCGGATTCGACCTGTGTCACCACTTCACCGTCCTTGATGACCCGGTAGCGGGAAGACCTTTCCCATTCGGAGGAAGTTATCTTCTCGCGCTTTTCAACCTCTGCCTGAAGATAGACGTCGAAGGCGCTACCGGTGGTCAGCATCAACTCGCTGCCTGCGGGTGTGTGACCAATCCCGCTTTCGCCGATGAACTGCGGTGTGCCTTGGCTGTCGCGTTGATAGAAGCGGACCGTCCCGGCAGGCAGCGCATCGCCGAGCCCGGCCGCGCGCGAGGTGGAGAAGCTCAGCGAAGTGGAAACGGGTTGCGGTGCGCCGTCGTTCTGCAGCCAGTTTACCGTGCGGGCATAGACTCGCCGTGCTGCTACACCCTGGACGTCGAGAAAACTGACTTGTTTGGTCTGGGCATTGGCGATCGTGGTCCGTGCGCCAATCGGATAAAGATAGAAATCACCCACCTGTTCGCGGGCGGCGCTTTCGGTGCCGGGGCGCACCATGCCTGGCGATACCGGCCGGCGGCCACTACCCTGCCCGGGGCTTCCGGCGATCAGCAGCGTATTTGCATCATGGAAGGTTGTTCCGGTGTTGTTTGTCAGGGTCACCCACCCTTGCATATCGATGGCACCCTTTGGCTCGTCGAACAGGGCGACATAATCCGCCGACCAGCCGAGGCCGGGGGTCAGGTAGCGGATCGACGCAGGGCGCGTTCCGGCGCGCGCCGCTTCGACAGTCACCGACAGCGTCGGGCGGGCGCGCAGGTTTGGCGGAACCCGGTCGAACACCGCACGGACAGGCAGACCGTCGTCGCGCAGCACTTCGATGCGGTCGCCGATCTTCACCACCACGCCGCCCGCGGTGGATAGCACAGTTGCCCGTTCCCGCGATTCTGTACCGGTCGCGGGGTTGGTCCTGATCAGGGTAATCGTCTGACCAATTGCCTTTTCCATCAGCTTGCCGGGTGTCAGCAGGTCGAAGTCGAAATTCTGTTCGACGATGCCGGCTCCCTCAGCGTTGAAGCTGAGAGTTTCAGGGCGAATCTGCGCGGAAACATCGGGGAATTCGATCCGGCTGCGGCCCTGCGCGATCGCCAGTTGGCGAATATCCTGCACCAGTGCCTGTCCGTTGTTGTAAATCGTAACCGAGACCTCGCCCTGTGACGTGGCATCGGGATTGGCAAGGTTGTCGCTGGAGGTCTGCGCGGATGCCGTGGCGGCCAAGCAAAGGACCGCCCCCAATCCAGTCAGGCATTTTCCAGCCAGCTTGCGTGTGACGATCATCTGAATTTCCCCCTCCGACGGCGGCGCATCTGCCCTGGATTTGACCCCTTTTGTCCTCGTCTGCACCTTTACCGGAGATGAATGTTACAAAGTATCATTTCTCCGGGTGGTGCAGGTCCTGCTCGCCGAGTATGCTCCCGACCTTGTCGCTGATCTGCTGGACACTGAACGGCTTGGGGATGAAGTACATATTGTCGATGTCAATGTCCCGCCGCAATTGCTCCTCGGCATAGCCGGACATGAACAGCACCGGCAGCGCCGGATTGAGGGCGCGAATCTCGCGCGCCATGGTGGGGCCGTCCATCCCGGGCATAACGACGTCGGAAACGATCAGATCGAACTCACCGCCCCGGACAATTTCCGCCAACCCTTCTTCACCATCGTTCGCGGTCGTCACCACATAGCCGGCGCGGGTGAGCGCGCGTTCGGCCACTGCGCGGACCATCGCCTCATCCTCCACCAGCAGCAGGCGGCCACCGCCAGACCATTTGCTGGCCTTCCGGTCGATCACCGGCTTGGATGCGTCAACCGGTTCGCCGTGATGCACCGGCAGATAAATCGTGAATCTGGCGCCATCGGGGCGGCCGTGCACACCCTTGATATTGTCGGCGAAGATGAACCCGCCCGATTGTTTGACGATCCCGTAAACAGTCGACAGGCCGAGGCCGGTACCCTTTCCCTGTTCCTTGGTGGTGAAGAAGGGTTCGAAGATTTTGCCCAGCAATTCAGGGGGAATTCCGCCGCCGCTGTCCTGAACCACCATGACGGTATAATCCGCCACCGGGATGATGTCCGACCCGGCCTTGCGCACATCGCTGGCGGAAACCCTTCGGGTGGACAGGGTCAACTTTCCGGTACCGTCTCCATTGGCGTTGATCGCGTCGCGGGCGTTTACCGCCAGGTTCACGATGACCTGTTCCAATTGCTGCGGATCGGCGCGAACCGGGCCGAGGTCGCGGTCATGCCGGATGGTGAAGGTGATCTTCTCCCCGACCAGGCGTTTGAGCAACTGGCTCACCTCGCTGACAATGTCGGGCAGTTGAACGACTTCAGGGCGCAGCGTCTGCTGGCGCGAGAAGGCGAGCAATTGGCGGGTCAGCGAGGCCGCGCGGTTGGAATTCGCGCGGATCTGCTGGATATCGTCGTAGTCGCTGTCGCCCGGCGTGTGCCGCAGCAACATGAGATCGCAATAGCCGATAATCGCGGTCAGGACATTGTTGAAATCATGCGCGACGCCGCCCGCCAGCTGGCCCACAGCCTGCATCTTGGTGGCTTGGGCAATCTGGCGTTTGAGGCGTGTTTCCTCGGTTGAATCGGCCAGACTCAGGAGCACCGCCGCCTCCCCCAAACCCCGAACACCGGCGAGGCCAAGCGATACCGGCTCGTCCGGCTGACTGAGCAATCGCACGGCCATATCCCCGTTGCTGCCCGGCCCGCGTCCGAACCGCCGAACCGCGTCGGAAAGCGCCGCCTTGTCTTCGCGCACTACCAGATCGGACGGGAATTGCGGCAAGCCTGCCCCCTCCAGATCGATGGCGCGCAGGAACGCACTGTTCGCGAACAGGAAGCGGCCGTCGCGGTCGGTCATCGCCAGACCCAGCGGCAAGGCCCCGAGCAACGCCTCCAACTGCGGAGTGGCCGCTTGCGCGCCGCCGTCCCAATTGGCACCGAGGCCCACGCCGCTGTCGATCAGCAGCATCAGCGAAGAGGCTTCCTCCTCGTTCTGTGCCGCTGTGCCAAGGGCAGAGGATTTCCTGGTGGGCGTACCGGAGCCGCTGCGGGTTTCCGGGTCGATCAGAGGGACCTGAATCAAGGTCTGCGGACTCGCCCGCCTCGTGTCCCTTGCAAAAAATAGCTGGTCGCGCTCGTCAATCCGCAACTGGGCAGCGTATTCCTGCCCGGCCATGGTCGCAGTACCATCGCCCGATGCGCGTTCGGCAAACCCGCGGTTTGCGGCGCGAATAATCCCGTCGGGGCCGACCAGCGCAACCTCGATACCGGCTCCGGACAGGATATTGCCAAACTGTCCTGCCAGCCGCGTCGCCAGCGTAAGAGCCAAATTCTCTCCGCGGATCAGTTCGAACCGCCAGACGAGATAATCATCGCCGCGCCCGGCCCGATCCGCAGTGGCGCGCCACGTGTCGCCCCGATCGCCGTTTTCGAGATGCTCTACAACGCCGCTACCGTCGCGCCATGCCTGCCGTGCAGCGATAGCAAGCGCTTCCAGCCCGTCGCGCTCCACCGCCAGGCTGGGCGGGGCATGGTTCGCGCCGAACCTTTCGGCGTACAGAGCGTTGGCGCAGGCGAGCCGGTTCGCCCGGTCGGTAATTGCAATTGCCACCCCGGGCTGCTCGATGGCAGCAACTGTTACAGACCAGTCCGGCGCCGCAAACCCGGCGTCCTCGGTGTTTCGGGGTAACCGGCTCGCAGCAAAACTGGCGGCGGCCAGAACGATCAGCCCGCAAAGAAACGCAATTGCAGGAACCACTTCCCCGGTAATCAGCCATACGGCCCAGGCGCTGACGAACAGTGCAATTGCGAGCCCCGCCAGTCTGGTGGATTGACCGGCGAATATTCCATCGGCTTCTGGCCTCTGCACGGAAGGCTTCATGCTTCGTAAGCTTCCGGTTCTGCCGCACTTTGGGCGTCCTTGAGCCTTTCATCCTTTTGGTCGGCGAATATCTTCAGCCTGCGGTGGCGCCGCCGGCCCACCATGACCCGCCAGATCATGCCAGAGAGGACATATCCGATAGCCGCGGTCACCACCGACAGTACGACAAAGCCGAAAACCGTTACAAGAACCGTTATTCCAACACCTTCGAACATTTCCACAAACCAGGCCCACCGTCCGCTGGACATCTCGGCCTGAGCGGCCCCTCCCGTCGCGGCTGAATCAATTTTCAGGATGAATGCCCCGATCCGATTGGCGACCACCGCCCAGAATGGAAATGTAAAGGGATTGGTCACAAAGGTAAGCAAGGCGGCCAAGGGAACATTGGCGCGCGCGGGCAGCGCAAGAAACGCCGCCACAAACACCTGGCCGAGCGGGATGATAAATCCGGCGAACAAACCCAGCGCCACACCGCGCGGAACCGACCGCCGGGTAAAGCGCCACAATTCCGGGCTGAGGAAACGATGCGCGATCGGTTTGAGATATTTGTTCTCGGCCATCTCTTCGCGAGTGGGGACGTATTTGCGATATACGTCCGCCAGGAAAGTCTTGGAACGGAACGAGATCTTCTGATCGCGGCGGGCGCGGGCGCTGTTCCCCGGACTCCCTCCGGCTCCGGTCTGCAGCTTTGTGAGATTGTCGGTCATGATTGCCGTCCCGCAATGCGCGTGTGGCGCGAGCGTTGCAAGCCCTTCGACCGGGGCCCAGGCGCAGATGCGGAACGGCTGGGCAGCATGGGGTCGCGGGGAGTGATCATGACGGGGATATGGGTAACCGAAAGTTGATGAACAGGGACGAAATCGTGCAGGCTTCGACGCGACTGGAATTTATCCGTCCAATGTGACGCTTTTGCCGCTCATCCCTTTTCGCGCATCAGCCGGGCCTTGTCCCTTTTCCAGTCGCGGTCCTTGACATATTCCCGCTTGTCCTGCGCCTGGCGGCCCTTCGCCAGTGCAAGTTCCACCTTGGCCCGTCCGCGACCGTTGAAATAGATCGACAGCGGGACCATCGTCATGCCCTTGCGCTCGACAGCAGCTCGCAGCTTGCCGATTTCGCGTTCGTGCAGCAGCAATTTGCGCGGCCGGGTGGGCACGTGGTTGAAGCGGTTGCCGTGGCTGAATTCGGGAATGTTGGAATTCACCAGCCACACCGCGCCATCGCGCACCTCGGCATAGCTTTCCGCAATCGAACCCGCGCCCGCGCGCAGGCTCTTCACCTCGGTACCGGTCAGGGCAATACCGGCTTCGAATTTGTCGTCCACCGCATAATCGAACCGCGCCCGCCGGTTTTCGGCGACGATCTTCTGCTTGTCGAACTCAGCTGTCTTGGGGCGTGCCATGGTCAGGCGCATGTAGGCAGAAAGGATCGATAACTAAAGGGGGCATTCGATGCCTCACACCAATCCCGCGTGCACCAGCGCCGCATCGACCGCTCGCCTTGCGGCATCGTTGGCGGTGCACAGCGGCAGGCGGACCTCGTCCGTCATCCAGTCGTGCACCCGGCTGAGGGCATATTTGACCGGAGCGGGCGAAGCGTCCTCGAACATGGCGTAATGCAGCGGGTAAAGTTTGTCGTTCAGCCTGCGCGCCTTGGCAAAATCGTTCTCGGCGCAGGCCTGCTGGAATTCTGCACATAGCGCCGGTGCGACATTGGCGGTCACCGAAATGCAGCCCCGCGCACCCGCCGCGTTGGCCGGTAGCGCCAGTTCGTCGTCGCCCGACAACTGGCAAAATTCGCGCCCAATCCCCATCCGGTGGTCGGTGACGCGCGACAGATCGCCGCTGGCGTCCTTGATCGCCACAATCTGCCCGGGATATTTCTCCGCCAGCTCGATCACCGTTTCGGGCAGCAGGTCGGTAACCGTGCGGCCCGGAACGTTGTAGAGCACGATCGGCAGGTCGCAATTTTCCGCCAGGTGGCTGAAATGCGCGACCAGCCCGCGCTGGCTCGGGCGGTTGTAATAGGGCGCTACGCACAGCCCCGCCGCCGCGCCCGCCTTCCTGGAGAAATTCATATGGAGCAGCGCGTTCTGGGTATCGTTGCTTCCGCAGCCCGCAATTATCGGAACCCTGCCAGCGGCCTGTTCGATGCAGATTTCGATCACTCTGTGGTGTTCGGCGTTGGACAGGGTCGATGCCTCCCCCGTGGTTCCGCACGGCACCAGCGCCGCGCTGCCATTGTCGATCTGCCAGTCGACCAGACGGCGAAATGCGCGTTCGTCAAACGTCCCGTCGCGAAATGGAGTCACCAGAGCGGGAATCGAGCCGGAAAACATTTACCTGCGTCCTAAGTTGGCCCCATAGTTACCGCGCAATAGCTGCGCTGGGGGGATGTCGTTCAGCGCCTGATAAGGAGCCGACCGCCAATATGTCCAGCATGGACCGTATCTCTCTATTCGCAACCACCATTTTTGTAACCACCGCACTGACGGCTTCTGTGCCCGTCACAGCGCAGGAAGCCGCAAGTTGGGACCGCGCCAGGGCCGAGATGGTGGCCCGCGCGCCGACCCAGATGGCACAGGCGATCAGCCGCTGGGAATTCCTCAGCAGCAACGACCGGATGTCGTTTGACGATTATGCCGGATTCGTGCTCGCCTATCCGGATTTCCCGCAGGAAGACAAACTTCGCCGCTATGCAGAGGCCGCGCTGGAACGGGAATCGGTCAGCTCCGAACATCTGGTGACGTACTTCGACCAGATGCCGCCACTGACCAACCCGGCCCGCGCCCGCTATGCACTGGCGCTGGCGGCGCTGAACCGGCCGCAGGCGTCGGCAGTCGCGCGCGAAGCGTGGCGCGGCGGCGACATGAGCGGTCCGTCTGAAATTTATTTGATCGGAATGTTCGGCGCTCAGTTCGGGCCGGAGGATCACGACGCCCGGATGGATGCCTTGCTATGGCAGGGCAAGACCGAAGCGGCCGGACGGCAGATGATCAATGTTTCGCCAGCCTACCGCAATGTTGCGGCGGCGCGGCTTGCCTTGCTACAAGGCACGGATCCGCAATCCGCTGGCGTGGCTGTACCGCCGGATGCCAGCCGCGATCCTGGCTACGTCTATAATCAGGTTCGCCAGCTGCGCGCGAGCGGTCAGGGCAGCGCTGCGGTAAGCCTGCTCGCCACCCGACCGGCCTTTGCGCGGCCCGCCTACAACGCAGAGGGTTTCGTGGGCGAAATGCTGCGCCTTGCGCAAATCGCCGATGCCCGTTCCGCACAGCGCATTGCCGCGTCGGTGGACGATCTGTTCGCGCCCGGCGCGGACATTAGCGGAATGTCCTACCGCCTGCGTGATGACTACACCTCGTTGATGTGGCTCGGCGGGACCAAGGCGTTGTGGAACCTGGGCGACGGCAACGCCGCAGCTCCACTGTTCTACCGCTACGGCGCAGCGGCGCGTACCCCGCAGACCCGGTCGAAGGGATTCTACTGGGCCGGGCACGCGGCGCAGCGGGCCGGCAACATGGCTGAAGCGAACCGGTACTGGGAGCTGGCGGCCGAATATCCGGACCGCTTTTACGGGATGCTGGCGTACGAAAAACTCGGCCGCGCCCTGCCCGATTTCTCGGGCCTGCCGAGCGCAAGGCCGACGCAGGAGCAGCGCGCGGCGTTCCAGAATGCGCCGCTGACCAAAGCGGTCAAGGAAGTGTCCCGCGATGCGCCGTGGCGCACCGGCATCCAGTTCTACCGAACGATTGCAGACAAGGCCGAAACCGAAGCCGAGCATGTCCTGGTCGCGGAACTGGCACAGGAAACTGGCCGCCGCGATCTGGCGGTCAATTTGTTCGATTCCGCTGCAGCCGATGGACACAAGAATTTTACCGCGATCGGGTTCCCGACGCTGCAGACCCCGCCAGGCGTGAACTGGACCCATGTCCACGCTATCAGCAGACAGGAAAGCCAGTTCGCCCAGAACGCGATCAGTCACGCGGGCGCACGCGGATTGATGCAGCTGATGCCGGGCACCGCGCGCGAACAGGCCGGGAAACTCGGCATGAGCTACATGTCTGCCAATCTGATTGATTCCCCCAGCTACAATATCCAACTGGGCGACGGCTATTTTTCCCGGATGCTGGACTATTATGGCGGTGCTTTCCCGCTTGCCGTCGCCGCCTACAACGCTGGCCCGGGCAATGTGAACAAATGGCTGCGCGCCAATGGCGATCCGCGGACCGGCAGCATCACCTATCTCGACTGGATCGAACAGATCCCGATCTACGAAACCAAGAATTACGTCAGCCGGGTGATCGAGAACGCCGTGGTGTACGAACATATGCACCCCGACAAAGCCCGTTCCGGACGGCCCAGAACGGTCAGCGACTTCCTGCGGCGTTGAATTCTTCTTCGGAAACGCGGTAGTGGTGTCGCAGCCATGACGCCGCGCAGTATCCCGATAGTCGTGCCGCAAGGCGCCACGCAGCCCCAGAGCAGCTTGGGTCCGGCCCTGTGAAGCGAATCCTCGCTGCAATTGCCGCATTGGCGGCTCTTACGGCTGCCCCGTCGGCCGCGCGGGACAGTCTGGGCATTTTCTCCGGCTGGGGCGCTTTTCGCGATCCTTCCGTGCCGCGCTGCTACGCAATCACCAAACCGCGTCCGAGCACCCGGCAGCGCGATTATGACCCCTATGTTTCGATCGGCACATGGCCCACTCGCGGGGTCCGCGGTCAGATCCATCTACGCCTGACCCGCGAGATGGCGCCCGGCAAGGCCATAAATCTGCTGATCGGTGGCAAGAACTTCACCCTCGCGGGGGGTGGAGGCGATGCGTGGGCCCGCGACCGGGCAATGGACGCCGCTATCGTGGCGGCAATCCGGTCAGCCGGGTCTATGACTGTCACCGCAACGGACACGCGCGGCCGCCGGTTTTCCAGCACTTACGACCTGTCCGGCGCCGCTACCGCCATGGATGCTGCGACGGTAGGCTGCGCCAAGCGCTAGCCCTAAGCTTTCAAGAACAAGCGGACCGGGAATCGCTTCCCGGCCCGCCGTGTCATGAATTATCGCTGCGTTTAAAAGCGGAAGCCATAGCTTGCCACGACCTGATGACGATCGAGGTCGACATCGAACCGTTCGGTGTCCGGCAGATCGCCATCGAAATCGACTTCGGCCTCGCTGTAATTGGAATAGCGATATTCCAGCTTGATAAAGCTGTTGGTGCTCATCGCATATTCGGCGCCAGCACCGATCCGGAATCCATCGGAATCGATGTCCTGGTTGAATTCGGTGGTCCCGTCATTCGACAGCACATCGAATTTGGCGTTGGTGTAACCACCCTTCGCATAAAGCAGCATATCCGGCGATGCCTTTACGCCGGCCCGCGCGCCCACATAGAGATCGCGGCCAGCGCGGACATTACCGAAGCCAAAGCCTTCGAAATCGCCGTTTTCGAATTCGGTCTTGGCGGTCGAGTCCGTCAATTCGGCTTCGGCACCGACGACGATACCGCCCATATCGACATCATAACCCACGGCGACGCCGTACATCAGGCCGTCAATCGACTGGTCATTATCCTGGTTCGCGTCATCGTCGACGCTGCTCCCGGCCGAGGCGATGTCATAACCGACGATCCCTTCGACACGTGGACCAGTGAAAGTGGAATCGCCGTCCTGGGCAATCGCCGGCGCGGCAATGGCGGAAAGCGAAATTCCTGCGAGAAATGCGACTGTCTTTTTCATTTTGAACTCCAAGGTTTAGCCTCACGGCGCTATCGCCGCGGACCCTGGAAACGGGCGCACCATGGCTTGGTTTCATGAACCTGAAACAACAAGAACTCTGTGACATGTACGCAACATTGTTACCGACGGACCGTGCATTTGCAAAGACCAACGACCTAACCTTGCTCTAACATGAACTGCTCCGGCTGAGATTTTACCCATTCGTGGTTTCAAGCAATTCTTTGCCATGTGCCTGCCGGGAACCTATATGCGCGCTCATGGCCGACACAGCACTCATGAGTATTCCCGGACAAGTCGATCCCGTTCCCGTTGCGCGCAGCATTACCCCGCGCGCCGATGGACGCATCGATTTGCTTGGACTGCCCAAGGCGCGCATCGCGGAACTGTTTGCGCAAGCCGGGCTGGATGCCAAGCAGGCGAAGCTGCGTTCAAAACAGGTGTACCACTGGCTGTATCACCGCGGCGCCACAGATTTCGGCGCGATGACCGATATCGCCAAGACCATGCAGCCATGGCTGGCGGAGCGGTTCGTTGTCGGCCGGCCCAATATCGTCGAAGCCCAGCATTCCTCGGACGGGACACGCAAATGGCTGCTGCAGACCGACGACGGTCATGATTACGAGATGGTCTTCATCCCCGATGCGGACCGCGGCACGTTATGCGTGTCGAGCCAGGTCGGCTGCACGTTGAACTGCACTTTCTGCCATACCGGAACCATGCGCCTGGTCCGGAACCTGACGCCCGGCGAAATTGTCGGGCAGGTGATGCTCGCACGCGACGCGCTCGGCGAATGGCCGAAAGGCCGGATGGACATTTCCGAAGTCGAGGACGAGACAGAATACCGCGCCGACGGCCGCCTGCTGACGAACATCGTGATGATGGGAATGGGCGAACCGCTGTATAATTTCGACCATGTCCGCGACGCCTTGCAACTGGTGATGGACGGTGATGGGCTGGCCCTTTCGAAGCGGCGGATCACGCTTTCAACCAGCGGTGTCGTTCCGATGATGGCGCGCTGCGGCGAGGAAATCGGCGTCAATTTGGCCGTGTCGCTCCATGCGGTGACCAAGGAAGTGCGCGACGAGATCGTCCCGATCAACCGCAAATACGGGATCGACGAATTGCTCCGCGCCTGCTCGGATTATCCCGGCGCATCGAACGCCCGGCGGATCACGTTCGAATATGTGATGCTGAAGGACAAGAATGACAGCGATCAGGACGCGCATGAACTGGTCCGCCTGCTCAAGCGCTACGACTTGCCGGCAAAGGTCAACCTGATCCCGTTCAATCCTTGGCCCGGCGCGCCTTATGAATGCTCCACGCCCGAGCGGATCCGCAGTTTTTCGAACATAGTCTTCGAAGCCGGGATCAGCGCCCCGGTTCGCACCCCCCGTGGGCGCGACATCGATGCGGCCTGCGGCCAGTTGCGGACCAGCGCCGAGAAGAAATCGCGCGCCGAACGCGATCGTGAAGCCACGGCATCGGCTTCCTGACAGCTCAGCCTGTCTCCAAAAATGCACAATTCATGCGTGATTTGCCGTGAATCGTGCCCGTTCATCGGAGGTTGTGGACCGATCGCGAAAACTGGCGGTTATTCGGATAATCGCAACATCGCTTGAAAGGTGATTCACAATGCGCGTATTTTTCCTCGCAATTGCCGCCGCCTCGCTGGCCGTTCCGGCCGCGCCGGTTCTGGCAGACCCGCCGCCCCATGCCAAAGCCTATGGCAAGCGGGCGAAAGATTATGAGCGCCGCTATGACGACCGCGGTCGGTATTACCGGCCGCGACGCCTCACGCGCAGCGACCGGATGTGGCGCGGCGACGATGGGCGGTATTACTGCCGGCGCGATAACGGTACGACAGGTCTAGTGATCGGAGCCGGTGTCGGTGCGCTCGCTGGCCATGAAATCGCTGGTCGCGGTGACCGCACGATCGGCGCCATTATTGGCGCTGTCGGTGGGGGTTTGATCGGCCGCGAGATTGATCGCGGCAATCTGAACTGCCGCTAATAGGACTGCCGGACATAGTGCGGGCGCGCCGTCCATACGGATGGCGCGCCCGATTTGTGTCAGCTTGATTGATACTTCCCTAAGGCGGCCAGCTGTGGTCAAAGCAGCCCATGTCCTCGCTCGATAATTCTCCTCACCGAACGCGGGCCTGATGCCCTTGCCAGCGGTTCTTATTACGGGCGCGGCCAAACGGATCGGGGCCGCAATGGCGCGGAAATTCGGCCACGCGGGCTGGCACGTGGTCATCCACTACGGAACCTCTGCAACACAGGCCGATGCGTTGGCGGCCACCCTGCCCTCCGCCGAAACTGTCAGGTGCGACCTCAGCGACGAAGTTGCCGCTGCGGACATGGTGAAGCGAATGGCTGAACGCCTGGACGACTGGCGGGCGCTGATCAACTCTGCGTCGATCTTCGTTCCCGACGATGCGACTTCCCTCGACCCTGAAACCAACCGGCGGGCAATGCAGATCAACGCCCGGACACCGGTAATGATGGCTCAGGCCTACCTGCGCCTTGCCCGGTCCCACGGTGGACGACGCGTGATCCAGGTGACGGACCAGAAACTCGCCAACCCCAATCCCGACTTCTTCTCCTACACCATGAGCAAGCACGCTCTGGCCGCGACGGTACCGATGCTCGCGATGGCTGCAGCGCACGAGGACGACCGGATATACGGACTGGCGCCGGGTGCGATCCTGGCCAGCCATGACCAGACCGAGAGCGAAACCGAGGTGTCGCACCGGCTCAACCCGCTTCTTCGCAAGACGCGGGCGAGCGAGATGGCGGACGCCGCCTTGTTTCTTGCCGAGGGGTGGCTGGCGAGCGGAGAAACGCTGTTCATCGACAGCGGACAACATCTCCTCGCCCAGCCCCGCGACGTGATTTATCTGGCCCGCCAAGGGCCAAGCGCATGAAACGCCACTTTCTTTCGACGCGGCTGTGGCACTGGCTTAACCTGGTGTGCCTGATTGTCCTGTTCATGTCCGGCCTCAATATTTCCAACGCGCACCGCTATCTTTACTGGGGCGATTGGGGTTTCTCGCCCGAGCAGGCGTGGTTGGCCGTGCCGCGGTTTCCCGGCTGGGCGACCATTCCAGACTATTACAGCCTCGCCGCGGCACGCGATTGGCATATCCTGATGGCATGGCCGTTTGCCTTCGGACTGCTGTTCATGTGGGCCGCGATGCTGGTCAACCGACATTTCTGGCGCGATCTTCGAACCAGCCCTCGGGAATGGCGCCCTCAGTCAATCAGATCGGATATCGCAAGACACCTGAAACTCGATTTTCGTCACGGTCCGGGCAAATACAACTTCCTGCAGAAAGCCGCCTACGGCGTGGTTTACGCAGTCCTCCTGCCGGGGATGATCTTTTCAGGCCTGGCCATCAGCCCCGGTTTCGAATCCGCCGCACCGTGGCTGGTCGATGCATTCGGCGGAAGGCAAAGCGCCCGATCAGTTCACTTCATCCTGGCATGGGCTATCTTCGCGTTTCTGGTGGTCCACATCGCTCTGGTCCTGCTGTCGGATCCGGTCCGCCAGATCCGCGACATGATCACCGGAGGCAAAGCATGAAGCGCCGCGCGCTGCTCGCCGGATTGGGCGCAATGTTCGTCGGCGCCTGCTCCAAGGTTGCCAATTCGACCGCCGGTTCGTCCCTGCTGTCGGCCGCTGAGGACTGGCACCGCAAGGCCCATCGGGCGCTGTCGAACCGAACGGCATTGGTGCGGGAATACGCCAAGTCAGCCATCTCACCCGATTTCCGCGGCAATGGATCGCTGAGCGTCGATACCGACGCGTATCGCCGGCACGTAGTGGAGGGCTTCAAAAACTGGCGGCTCGAAGTCGGCGGATTGGTCGCGAATCCGTTGTCGCTCTCGCTCGAAGACTTGCGCGCATTGCCCCAGCGGACGCAAATCACCCGCCACGACTGCGTTGAGGGGTGGAGCGCGATCGGCGAGTGGACCGGTCCGCAGCTCTCCGCCGTTCTGGAAGCTGCCGGTATCAGCGAAGATGCGAATTTCATCGTTTTCCGCTGCGCCGACACTCTGGGCGGCCACAAATATTACGAGAGTGTCGACATGGTCGACGCGATGCACCCGCAGACAATTATCGCACACCTTCTGAACGGCGAGAGCCTGCCGATCAAGAACGGTGCTCCTCTGCGGATGCGGATCGAAAGGCAGCTCGGCTACAAACATCCAAAGTATCTGACAGCGATCGAGGCCGTTGCCAGCCTCGACGAGATTGGCCTCGGCCAGGGCGGCTATTGGGAAGATCACCACGGCTATCAATGGTACGCCGGCATCTGATTGACAAAATTGATCGTCGCGCTCGGAAAGTTCCGTATGTCCCGGTTGCAACATACGGTTTTCCGGGTAAATTCCCTGCGAGCTAATCCTGACAACAAGTCCCGCCCCTAAGCCCCCTAAGTAACCATCGTCTAATCCCAGACGAATTTCCGAAGTTATTCAACACTGGATAGAACGGAGCACGATGAGCAAGGCACTGATCGCGAAGTTTCTTGGCCGGACGGTCAAGCAGGGCACATTGGCAGTTTCCTTCGCCGGCGGCGAGACAATGACCTTCGGCACACCCGCACCGGAATTTCCTGACGTCGCGATCCGGTTCACCGACCACCGGGTATTACGCGACATCCTGCTCGATCCCCGGATCGGTGCGGGCGAAGCGTTCATGGACGGGCGGCTGGTGATAGAACAGGGCGACGTGATGGCCCTGGTCCAGTTGCTTCGGGCCAACCAGCCATGGGACCGCGGCGGCGAATTGCGCCCACCAAGCCTGACCCGGAAAATCTCGAATTTCGTCGGCTCCGCGCGCCAGTCGGTCAACGGCAGGATCGGAGCGCGGCGAAATGTTGCCCATCATTACGACATCGGGAACGATCTCTACCGTCTGATGCTGGATGCCGACCATATGCAGTATAGCTGCGCCTACTGGCCGCGGGGCGGCATGACCCTGGACGAGGCTCAGGAAGCCAAGCTGGCCCATATCGCCGCCAAGCTGGCCCTTCAGCCGGGCTTGCGCGTGCTGGACATCGGTTGCGGCTGGGGCGGAATGGCAATCTACCTTGCGCAGAATTTCGACGTCAGCGTGACGGGGATCACCCTGAGCAAGGAACAGCTGGCGTTGGCGGAAATCAGGGCGGCCGAAGCGGGCGTTAGCGATGATGTGAAGTTTGAACTCGCGGATTACCGTGATCTTCCGGCCCGCGGCATCCATTACGACCGAATTGTCTCGGTCGGCATGTTCGAGCATGTCGGCAGGCCGCAATTCCCCACATTCTTTCGCTGCGCCGCCAATCTGCTGACCGATGACGGTGTGATGCTGCTCCATACCATCGGCCGGATGGGTGGGCCGGGTTCGACCGACGCCTTCACCCGCAAGTACATTTTCCCCGGCGGCTATATACCGGCGCTGAGCGAAACTCTTGCCGCCAGCGAGAAGGCCCGTCTTATCGCAGCCGATACCGAGATGCTCCGGCTGCATTATGCCAGGACCCTTCGCCAGTGGTATGCCCGCTGCCAGCAGCACCGCGAGGCCATTATCGCGATGTACGACCAGCGCTTCTTCAACATGTGGACCTTCTATCTGGCCGGCGCGACGGCGGCCTTCGAAAGCGGCGGAATGTGCAATTACCAGATCCAGTTCACACGTAGCCGGCACGCACTGCCGCTGACCCGGGACTATATCGGCACGGCCGAGCGGGAATTGCTGTCCGGTTTGACATCCCCTCCGGTTTGACTCCGCCATTGTGAAGACCGTCCGCGCCTGATAGGCGCGCCGCGAATTCGCCGCAGGAGCCGTTCCCGAACCATGTCCGATATCAAGAAAGTTGTTCTCGCTTACTCGGGCGGTCTCGACACCAGCGTGATCGCCAAATGGCTGGAGGTGGAACGCGGCTGCGAAGTGGTGACCTTCACCGCTGATCTCGGTCAGGGAGAAGAGATCGAGCCAGCCCGCGCCAAAGCCCGGGCCATGGGAATTCCCGACAAGCATATCTTCATCGAAGACGTGCGCGAGGAGTTTGCGCGCGACTTCATCTTCCCGATGATGCGCGCCAATGCCCGTTACGAAGGCGACTATCTGCTGGGCACGTCGATTGCCCGTCCGCTCATTTCCAAGCGGCTGGTCGAAATTGCCCGCGAAACGGGCGCCGATGCCATCGCGCATGGTGCCACGGGCAAGGGCAACGATCAGGTCCGCTTCGAATTGTCGGCCTATGCGCTGGCGCCCGACATCAAGGTTATCGCTCCCTGGCGCGAGTGGGATCTGACCAGCCGCACCGCCTTGATCGAATGGGCGGAAAAGCACCAGATCCAGGTTCCCAGGGACAAGCGCGGGGAAAGCCCGTTCTCCACCGATGCCAATATGCTGCACACCTCCAGCGAAGGCAAAGTGCTCGAGGATCCGTGGGAAGAAACACCCGATTACGTCTATTCCCGGACAGTCGATCCGGAGAACGCGCCGGATAGCCCCGAATACATCACGATCGATTTCGAACGCGGCGATGGAACCGCGCTGAACGGCACAGCGATGAGCCCGGCCAGTCTGATCGAAGCGCTCAACGAACTGGGGCGGAAACACGGAATTGGCCGGCTGGACCTGGTGGAAAACCGGTTTGTCGGCATGAAAAGCCGGGGGATGTACGAAACCCCGGGCGGCGAGATTTATGCGCGGGCACATCGCGGGATCGAACAGATCACCCTCGATCGCGGCGCAGCGCATCTGAAGGACGAGTTGATGCCGCGCTATGCCGAGCTGATCTATAACGGCTTCTGGTTTTCGCCCGAGCGGGAGATGCTCCAGGCGGCGATCGATCTCAGCCAGGCCAAGGTCAACGGAACGGTGCGGCTCAAACTTTACAAGGGCTGCGCATCGGTGGTCGGCCGCAAATCGCCCGACAGCCTCTATTCCGAGCGGCACGTGACGTTCGAGGACGACGCCGGGGCGTACGACCAGCAGGACGCCGAAGGCTTCATCAAGCTCAACGCTCTGCGTTTGCGTCTCCTCGCCCGGAGGGACCGTTAGTTTCTGCGACGAAGCGTTGACTTATACACACTTGTCCACTGCGGAATCCGCTTGCAGTGGATAACTCGCTTGCCCGACTCGGTGATCGGGAGCAGTCTCAAGTCATCGGAAAGGCAAGAAAGCTTCTCTGGTAGACGGTTTAACGACTTGAAATCAGAAGAGAATTCAAACTTTTCCGGCGTAGTGGCGTCTGTCCACGCGGTCCAGGAGGGCTTTTCGCAAAGGGTTTCGGCCCGGAGCTGAGAAGACCGATGATCGGAACGCGAAAGTAGCGTCACTACGGGCCGGTTGGTCCGGCCAGGGAATGAAAGAGTTGCAGGCGCTTCGGCAAATGCAGTTTCTCGAAGGAACTGGCCACCAAGGATCGAACGGTCTCGGAACCGGAAGGGAAAGGCAGCGATCTTCGGATCGACGCTGGAACCGGAAGGAACCGGATGCCGGCGCGAGCACCGGTGACGAAGCCAACGATTGCCCGGATCTTCGGATGCGGTGCGAACGGGAAGCGGAACACCGGCCGCCAAGTCCTTTTTCGGAAGGCCACGCGCAGGTAAGAGTGGGGTCGGCAGCAATGCCGGCCCCATTTGCTTTTTGCGGCCCGATCATTTGCGCTTTCATCTCCCCGCAACACCCCCAACCCAACATAGCCGCCGCGCCGCACCCCCTGCCTACAAAATGTAGCGCGACTCGGGAAAGCGGGCACAATGTTCATGCGCATTTTTGGCGGTGTAGGACAGGCGCTTCGGGCAATTCGCGGCCCAAACAATGGTTAATTTCGGTTCATCCGCGACCAGTTGAGCCGCTTTCGGGATGAGCACCCCGCACTGGGGTGTCGCCGCAACAAACCTCCGCGTAAATGGTTCCCACCATGATTACGCCACATTTCCGCCCTCGCCGCCTGCCGGTCCGGTCCTTCCTGCTGGCCGCCGCGCTGATCCTGCCGGCGGCTTCGGGCGGTCCTGCGCTGGCGGACGAAAGCGCCGAGCTGGTGCGCGCGCAGCAGGCCGAATTCGCCGCATCCTTTGCCGCGCTGCCCGCTCCGGTGCGCAAGTTCGACACCCCGGCCGGCGCGGTGGACATCACCGCGATGCCCGCTCCGGCAGAGCCCGCCCCGACGCTGCGCACCCTCGGCAGCGGCGTCGCGAGCTATTACGGCAAGAAATTCGCCGGCCGCCGCACCGCCAGCGGCGAGGCGTTCAACCCGCAGCACCTCACTGCCGCGCACAAGACGTTGCCCTTCGGCACCAAGGTCCTGGTGACCAACCCGCGCACCGGCCAGTCCGTCACCGTGCGGATCAACGACCGCGGCCCCTATTCCCACGGCCGCAGCATCGATCTGTCGCGCGCCGCGGCAGAGCAGATCGGCATCGTCGCCCGGGGCCACGGCACCGTCGAAATGGCCGTCATCGAAGGCTAAGCCGCCTTCCCCCGCGCCTTCGCCCCGCGCCTAAGCCAAAACCTTACTTCTGCAATTGCCCCCGGATCGCTCCGCTTGGATGCGCGGAATTGTGCACATTGACGTAGTAATCGCCCGGCCGGTCCGCAATGCGATCGAGCAGCTTCGTGTCCGTCTCCACGCAGGTTTCGTTCTTGGTGCCGGTGACGGAAATGGTGATCACCGGCGGCCCGTCCGTCCCGGCCTTCCCCTCGTGAATATGCGCCGCAGTGGCCGCGGCGATATTGCCGACCGACAATTCATAGCAGAACTGCCCCTCGGTCAGTTTGAGCGCGGCGGCGAGATCGCCGTAGCCATCCTTGTCCCCGCCCGCAGTTTCCGCCGCGCCGCCGAGATCGGCGAACAGATAGATCACCTCGGGCGGCGGGATATCCTGTGCCACGGCCCCCACACCGACACCGGCACCGGCCCCGATACCGGCCAGCGCAGCGGCCACCAGTCCGGCAAACGCCCCGGTCCTCCGCGCGCAAACTCCGATCGATCGTAGCTTCATCGCATCCTCCATCGTGCTGCAGGGCGGGCCAAATGCCGCCCCCGCTCCGAAAAATTACGCCTCCGCAGGCTGGCTGGCAAGCACTTCCCCCCGCGCGGGCAAGGGAGCCAGGGTGACAAAGGTGACACATCCTACAAACAGTGTCCGCCCGCAAAACCGGCAGAGTTCCGCGCTGTCCGGGGGCGAGGGTGACAGTTTCGCCCTTCGGCAGAATTAAAATCCCCGCAAGGGCGCCGCGCAGCCTTGTTGTCCGCGCCGATTATCGCCGCCGCGCCCGCAGGCGTTCGTCCCGCTGCACTTCCGCGACATACCAGCTGCGCCCCTGGGTAAACCGGTCCTCGCATTCCTGCGCCTGTTCGTCGGGCGTACCGGCGGGCGCGCCCGGCCCCGGTATGGCTTCGCCTTCCTCCCAGTCGAAACCGGCCCACTCGATCCGCTCGAGCAGCGCGTCGAACGCTTCCCCCGAATATTCGCGCGCGACCTGGTGGCGGCCCACCTTCCACGGGTTTTCGAGCACCCAGATGGCGAGCCGCTCGTCGAAATGCCGCCGCGTGCCCACGCGCTCGCCGTGGTAGAACACCGGCACCTCCACCCCGTTGACCGCGCGATCCATCACCGCATGGGCGAGCTGCTGATAGCCCGCCTCCAGCGCGACTTCCCACCCGAGGGAGAACGGCGTGCCCTGCAGCCGGTTGCGCAGCCGGTAGGCGGACTGCCGCGACATCCCCACCGCCCGCGCCGCCCGCGCCACCGACTGGCACGCCGCCAGCTCGCGCAGGAATTCCACCATCCTGGCGCGGGTCCAGTGATTATGACCGGTCGCGGGAGGCGGCGCAGCAGGCGGCAGCGGCGCAGACAAGCCCCCCTCCCCGCCCGCCGAGAAGCCGAAACCGGCACAACCCCTTCTCCCCTCCTCTTCAGAGGAGGGGCCGGGGGTGGTGCCTCCTACTTCCTGCGACTCCCGCTCGTCCTGAGCCTGTTGAAGCAAGGAAGCCCGCCCGCCGCCCTTCAGCAGATCGTAAGCGGAGATTGGGGACGGAGCGGAGGGGCTGGACATAGGGGGTTCACCTCTGTTGCGCACCCGCGACGAGCGCGGTGCAGGGAACCGGGTGAACTATGTCAGGTGGGGGGCTGTAGGAAAGGTGTTTGGAAGAGGGTGAAGTATTCCAATCAATATTGCGTCACTGGATTTGGGGAACTGCGGTACGCCGCTACCGAAGGTAACGACTTAGATTCTGCCCACAAATTCTCAAACCTTGTGCATCTCCTAATCCTTGTCAAATGTACATTGGCAGTTAAAGCAATGTGAGTAAGGGGGAATTTTCCAAATGCGCTCGCAGAAGATTGCTGAACTCAAGTCAGAGGTCCGCCGAATTGAAACTCGGTTTGACGACCTCCTAGGCAAGTTAGGAATGTTTGAAGGTGCCGAAGGACGCGCGTTTGACCTCTCGGCAGAAATACCGGGGACGGATAGCACGCTAAGTGATCTCCGAGCACGACATGCTGCATTAGCGGGAATCGTTCGCAAGATGGATTCTAAAGCCACAGCCGAGAATGTGCCAATATCCTTCTTCAACTCAGCAATGAACGCGTTGCGCTCGATATCTAATGCGGCGGATCAGATAGAAACGGAAATCGACAATGTTAAAAATCACGGGGGACTGAACACATTCGATTTCGCTTCGTTTATTGCGACCACTATTAACGGACAACAAATCAATTTCTCTCCTCCTTTCAAAACCCTGTTCGACAACAGCGAAGCTTACCTAATTGGCTTTCACAGCCTTTTCCAAGCCATCAATCCGAGCAGGGCGTCATTCAATTTTTCGGCTGCCACCACCGCATTGAGCTCGACAATTAGCCGCGCTAGCAAGTTGAGAATGGAACTAGGTGAAGCGTTGAACGAAGCGCACGACCGGTTGAAGTCATTTCATGAAAAGGATAGCGAACTCGCTGCTCATTTGGCACGTGCGAACTCTGACGCGACTTCGATCACAGAACAGGTAGGGCGTTCAAGCGAAGCGGTTGCCCAAATTGAGGGGTTCAAAGAGCAGTCGAAAAATATCGCCACTGAAGCCGCTGAGTTACAAGTGTCGGTCGAACAGTATCGAGATATATTTGAAGAATTCGAAAATAAATTAACCGTTCGGGAAAAGAAATTTGAGAGTGGTACTAGAAGCCTTGACGAACTCATAGCCGAATTTACCGAGCAACGAGAATTTGTGCGCTCCATCATCGAACAATCAGACAAGATGCTGTCTGGAGCAACAGTTGCAGGTTTGTCGTCTGAATTTAAAACGATCAAGGAAGACCTAACCACACAGCTTGATAAGGCCTACACAGCCTTCGGTTTCTCGATAGCATTTTTGTTTGCCAGCGCGATACCTTTAATCGTTTTCATTTTTGCACCGTTTATCGCTCCCCTACTCAGCGATGACGCCAACGTAACGACTACTATTGCAGCGATGGGCACCGAGCGAAGTGGATGGCAGTATGTAGGCCAAGTATTGGCTCGATTTATAATTCTCCTGCCTGCCATTTGGTTCGTGACATTCACAACTGCACGCTACAACTCCCTTTTCAAACTGCGCGAGCACTATGCCTACAAATATTCCATGGCGATGGCTGTGGATGGTTTCAAAAAACAAGCCCCCGGGCATGAAGACTTAATAGCAGCTCTTGTCTTCGAGCAATTAGCTTTCAATCCAGCTGACAAGCTTGGAAAATCTAAAGAAAATTCGGAAAATTTGCCGAACCCTGTGATGCAAATTTTACTAGATCATTTACGAAAGCGCGTGGAACGCGACACGGATGGTGCAGTCTAGGGGTCTTGGCTTAGTTACGTAAGTTGCAGCGACACCTCAGTTAATCGCCAACCTCTCCCCTCCACCATGCGGGGCATGGTTCCCCTCCCCGGTTCGGGGAGGATCGGGGGCTTGCCGCCTCGCCCTTCAGCCCGCCGCAGCGGGTGCCTTTTGCGGCGTCCGGACCTTCTTCCCCCTTTGCCATCCGGCCCAGCCGGTCGCGGCGGCGAGGAGTAGAATTCCGGGGACAGTATACTTAATTCCCGCACAGCTCCGCTCATCACTCCGCACAAATCTCCGCGCCTCCGCGCCTCCGCGTGATCACCCCATTCCACCCCCGAGGGCGCAAACAGCCAACTCGCCTTAAGCGGCACCTGCCCCTCCACCATGCGGGGCATGGTTCCCCTCCCCGGTTCGGGGAGGATCGGGGGGTTGCCGCCCTGCCCTCTCACCCTGCCGCAGCGGGTGTCTTTTGCGGTGTCCGGACCTTCTTCCCCCTCTGCCATCCGGCCCAGCCGGTCGCGGCGGCGAGGAGCACTCCGGCCAGGATCGTCACGGCGGGCGGGACGGCGGCGTAGGCGGTGAAGGCTTGCTCCAGCCCCGGCCAGCTTTGCGCGGTGAACATCGCGAGGGCCTGGAACGTCACGAAGCCCGCGGCAATCAGCCATGGGGTGCCGTGGCGGCGGTCGCGGAAGTACATCGCCAGCGCGAACACCGCCACCATCCCGTCGCTGATCACGATGGTGTCGAGCAGTCCGCGCGGGCCTTCGCTGCCGATGAAATTCATCCATGGGAAGAACTGGTCCATCATCCGGCTGAACGGACTTTCGAACAGGATCAGCGGGGTCGCCAGCATATAGCCGCTGTGCAGCCGGATATTCGCGCGATACCGCAGCGCGCCGTAGAACAGCACCAGATAGGCGGCGATGGCCACCACCATCCCGATCGCGAACGCCGGGCCGAGCTGCATGATGAACGGGCTTTCCGCCGTGGCATAGCGCTGGGCAGATACGTTGATGATCATCACGAAGCCCGCGATCAGCAGCGGGAACAGCGCGAAGCTGGCGCGGCCCATCAGGCGGTGGACGGCAGGGCGGCGGTTCTGGATCGTCAGGCTCTGCGCGATCAGCAGCAGCAGCCAGCTCGTCGCGGAAAAGGCGTGGACATGGAACGCCAGCGGAACCCCGCCGATGCGGGTGAAATAACTCGCCCAGAAACCGGTCACGGTGACCAGCAGGACGAAACCGACGAAGTAATGGGCGTGTCTGTACGGCATGGGTTTCCCTCCCCAAGCGCGACCGCGGGGCGGGATTTATGCTATTTCGCGGGTCCGATCAAGCGGTTGTGGTTGCCTTCCTTGCGGGGGCTTTTGCAGCGGGGGCCTTTCCAGCGGGAGCAGGCCTTGGGGACGCGGGCTGTTTCGCCAGCATGTCCTTCAGATAGCCGCCGGTGAAGCTGCGCGGTTCGGCTGCGACCTGTTCCGGCGTGCCCGCCGCCACCACCTCGCCGCCGCGCACCCCGCCGCCGGGGCCGAGATCGATGATCCAGTCGGCCACCTTGATCACGTCCAGATTATGTTCGATCACCACCACCGAATTGCCCTGATCGACCAGCCGCTGAAGCACCTCCAGCAGCTTGCGGACGTCTTCGAAATGGAGGCCGGTGGTCGGCTCATCCAGGATATACAGCGTCTGCCCGGTGGACCGCTTGCTGAGCTCCTTCGCCAGCTTGACCCGCTGCGCCTCCCCCCCGCTCAGCGTGGTCGCCTGCTGGCCGACCTTGATATAGCCGAGCCCGACCTCGTTCAGCATATGCATCTTGTCACGGATGCCGGGGACTGCCTTGAAGAACCCCTCCGCCTCCTCGATCGTCATGTCGAGCACGTCGGCGATGCTGAGGCCCTTGAATTTCACCTCCAGCGTTTCGCGGTTGTAGCGTTTGCCGTGGCATTGTTCGCAAGTGACATAGACATCGGGCAGGAAGTGCATTTCGATCTTGATCAGCCCGTCGCCCTGGCACGCCTCGCACCGGCCGCCCTTGACGTTGAAGCTGAACCGCCCGGGTTTGTAGCCGCGCGCCTGGCTTTCCGGCAGGCCCGCGAACCAGTCGCGGATCTGGGTGAAGGCGCCGGTATAGGTGGCCGGGTTGCTGCGCGGGGTGCGGCCGATGGGCGACTGGTCGATCTCGATCACCTTGTCGCAATATTCGAGGCCGGTGATCTTGTCATGCGGCCCGGCGATCACCCGCGCCCCGTTCAGCGCCCGCGCCGCGCCCGCGTGCAGCGTATCGACGGTGAAGCTGGACTTGCCGCTGCCCGAAACGCCGGTGATGCAGGTGAAGGTGCCGAGCGGGATGCTGGCGGTCACATTGCGCAGATTGTTCGCCCGCGCGCCGTGGACCGTCAGCTTGTGACCGTTGCCCTTGCGGCGTTTCGCGGGGATTTCGATCCGGCGGGTGCCGTTGAGATATTGCGCGGTGAGCGATCTCTTGACCTTGAGCACCTGTTTCAGCGTGCCTTCCGCCACCACTTCGCCGCCGTGGATGCCCGCGCCGGGGCCAAGATCGACGACATGGTCCGCCTGGCGGATCGCGTCCTCGTCATGTTCCACCACGATCACCGTGTTACCCAGATCGCGCAGCCGCTTCAGCGTTTCCAGCAACCGGTCGTTATCTTTCTGGTGCAGCCCGATGCTGGGTTCGTCCAGCACATAGAGCACGCCCGACAGCCCGCTGCCAATCTGGCTGGCGAGGCGGATGCGCTGGCTTTCCCCGCCCGACAGCGTGCCGGACGTGCGGTTGAGGTTGAGGTAATCCAGCCCGACATTGTCGAGGAAGCCCAGCCGTTCGTTGATCTCTTTCAGGATCGCGGCGGCAATCTGGCTCTGCTGCGGGGTCAGTTTCTCGTCGAGCGCGAGGAACCACTGCTTCGCGTCGGCAACCGACATCCGGGTCGGCGCGGCGATATCGCAGCCGATGATCTTCACCGCCAGCGCCTTGGGATTGAGCCGCGCGCCATGGCACGTCTCGCACGGCTGGCTGGTCTGGTATTTGCTCAGTTCCTCCCGCATCCAATTGCTCTCGGTCTGCAGCAGCCGGCGATTGAGGTTGCCGATCACCCCTTCGAACGCCTTGTTGACGGTGTAGGTCTTGCGCCCGTCCTTGAACGTCAGCGGCACCGGCATCCCGCCCGTACCGTGGAGAATAATCATGCGCTGGTCTTCCTCCAGCGCGTTCCACGGGGTGGTCAGGTCGAAATCATAGGCCTTCGCCAGCGATCCCAGCACCTGCATGTAATAGGGCGATGGCGGGTTGGACTTGGCCCACGGCACCACTGCACCCTGTTTCAGGGTCAGCGCCTCGTTCGGCACCACCAGCTGCGGGTCGAACAATTGCTTCTCGCCCAAGCCGTCGCACGTCGGGCAGGCACCTTGGGGCGCGTTGAAACTGAACAGGCGCGGTTCGATTTCCTCGATGGTGAACCCGCTGACAGGGCAGGCGAATTTTTCGGAGAACACGATGCGGTTGGCGGGGATACCGGTGCCTTTCATCTTCTGAGCCCCTTCCCTTGAGGGAAGGGGTTGGGGATGGGTGTTCGAGGTCGCGGGCGTGGCACCCCCCACCCCCGGCCCCTCCCCCACGGGGAGGGGAGATACCAGGTCAGCAACAGTCCCATTCGCCAGATCGACATAGGCCAGCCCCTCGGCCAGTTTCAGCGCGGTTTCGAAACTGTCGGCCAGCCGTGTTTCGAGGCCCGGCTTCACCGCCAGCCGGTCCACCACCACTTCGATGTCGTGCTTCAGTTTCTTGTCGAGCGCGGGCGCTTCCTCGATCGGATAGAGTTCGCCGTCGATCCGGACCCGGGTGAAGCCCGCCTTCTGCCATTCGGCCAGCTCGCGCCGGTATTCACCCTTGCGGCCGCGCACCACGGGGGCGAGCAGATACAGCCGCGTCCCTTCGGGCAGGGTCATCACCCGGTCAACCATGGTGGACACGATCTGCGCTTCGATCGGCTTGCCGGTGGCGGGGGAATAGGGGATGCCCACCCGCGCCCACAGCAGCCGCATATAATCATAGATCTCGGTCACCGTCGCCACGGTCGATCGCGGATTGCGGCTGGTGGTTTTCTGTTCGATCGAGATCGCCGGCGACAGCCCGTCGATATGTTCGACATCGGGCTTCTGCATCATCTCCAGAAACTGGCGCGCATAGGCGGACAGGCTCTCGACATAGCGCCGCTGGCCTTCGGCATAGATCGTATCGAATGCCAGGCTGGATTTGCCCGAACCGGAAAGGCCGGTAATCACGATCAGGCTGTCCCGCGGCAGATCGATGTCGATGCCCTTGAGATTATGTTCCCGCGCGCCGCGGACGGAGATTTTCGTCAATGCCATGGGGCGTATATGTTCCGTAAATGTTCCAGCCTGTCAAGCAAGCGGAGTAGATCGTGGCGGGATGGCCGGAGGCTGCATGTGCCAGGAAGGGTTTCGCCAGACATCTATGGGGAGCAAACCGCTTCTTCGCAACCTGCTGCCGCACAGATTCCGGTGTCTGACACCGCCCAAACTTTTTTGGCGATCGGCTTGAAAAACCCGGAACCACGGACCCCGGCTTGCGTAGATTCGATATTGAAACCAGAGCCGTCCTTCAGGGCGAGCGCAGTCTTTCATGCTCCGCCCCGGGCCTGCGGCTCCAAGGAGAAAGGAGTTCCAATCGTGGCATATACATATCTCACTCCCTATCGCAGTGGTGGCCTTTCGACCGGGATGCGCGGCGGCGGATCGATCTTCGATCTGCACCGTCAGATGAACCGGATGTTCGACGACCTGCTGACGGGTTCCGAAAACGGCAGCAGCGGCAGCATTACCGGCTGGCCATCGCTGGATATTTGCCAGACCGAAAACGAAATTGAAGTCTGCGCCGAACTTGCGGGCGTCAATCGCGATGACATTTCGATCGATGTCGACGAAGGCATGCTGACGATCTCGGGCGAGAAGAAAAGCAGCCGTGAAGACGATAACGGCTATTCCGAACGGACCTATGGCCGCTTCGAACGGCGGGTATCGCTTCCGGCCAACGTGGATGAAGAAAACATCCAGGCGGACATGGAGGACGGCCTGCTGACCATCACGCTTCCGCTGACCGAGGAACGCAGCCGTGGCCGCAAGATCCAACTTGGTTCCGGCAAATCGCAGAACCGGAACAATGCGGAAAGTGAGCTGATCGAAGGGAATTCGCAACGCTCGGAAAAGCAGACCTCCGGAGCACAAAGTTCTGGCGGGCAAAGTTCCGGCAAGAAGAGCAGCGAACGCGAAGCCCAGAGCGGGTAGCCTTCATTTGCGCCCGACAGGAGAGGGACCCGCCGCGGTCCCTCTTTTTCGTGCGGCAGAGCGCCGCCCGCGGGCTGGCATACCCGTGGGCCCCTTGCATTATCCATCAATCTGCGGTTCAAGCGGGGTTCGTTACAGATGTAACATTCACCGGTATGCGTACACTTGCCTGCCGGACTCGCAAGTTTTGGAGAGACCATGAAATCCCACCTTCTGGCCGCCGTCGCGGCGAGCGCGCTGCTTGCAGGCTGCGCCACCACCAACCAGGTCGCTGATATGCCGATGACCGATAATGTCGCTGAAACCGCGATCCCCTCCGGCACAGGCTATTTTGCGAAGGCCAGCGACCTGCCGCTGCACGCACCCGATTTTTCGAAGATTTCCGACACCGATTACGCCCCGGCGTTCGATCAGGCGATGGAAATTCACAACGCCGAAATCGCCGCGATCGTGAACAATCCCGAAGCGCCGACTTTCGACAACACGATTGTCGCGCTGGAAACATCGGGCAAGATGCTGAACCGCGTCGCCACCGTATTCTACGCGCTCACCGGCGCCAACACCAACGATACGCTGCAGGCGATCGATACCGAGGTCAGCCCGAAGCTGTCGGCGCATAGCGATGCGATCACCCTCAACCCGGAACTGTTTGCCCGGGTCAAGGCGGTCTATGACAACCGCGCTGCCATGAGCATGACGCCCGAAGACGCCAAGCTGCTGGAAGAAACCTACAAGGAAATGGTCCACGCTGGCGCGATGCTGACGCCGGACCAGAAGGAACGCGTCAAGGCAATCAACAGCCGCCTGTCCACGCTGACCACCGAATTCTCGCAGCGCCTGATCGAAGCGAACAAGGAAAACGCGCTGGTGGTCGATGACAAGGCGATGCTGGCCGGCCTGTCGGAAGCCGAAATTGCCGCCGCCGCCAAGACGGCCGCCGACCGCGGAATGCCGGGCAAATATGTCATCGCCTTGCAGAACACGACGCAGCAGCCGATCCTGCCGAGCATGGAAAACCGCGCCCTGCGGGAAAAACTGTTCAAGCAGAGTATCCACCGGGCGGACCAGGGCGGTGCGAACGATACCCGCGCGCTGATTGCCGAAGTGGCGAAACTCCGGGCCGAGAAAGCCGCGCTGTTCGGCCAGCCTGACTGGGCAACCTACGCGATGTACGACCGGATGGCGCAGAACCCGAAAACCGCGATCGATTTCATGAATGCAATGGTCCCCGCCCTCGCCGCCACGCAGCGCGCCGAAGCGGCCGCGCTCAACGCCGAAATCAAGGCATCGGGCGGCGATTTCACCGTCAAGCCGTGGGATTGGGATCGTTATGCGGAGAAAGTTCGCATGGCGAAATACGACCTCGATGAAAGCGCGGTGAAACCGTATTTCGAGGTTACCCGCACGCTGGAAGACGGCGTGTTCTTCATGGCGGAAAAGCTGTACGGCGTGACCTTCGAAAAGCGCACCGATCTGCCGGTCTATCATCCCGACGTGACGACCTATACCGTGTTCGACAAGGACAAGAGCCTGCTCGGCATATTCTATTTCGATCCGTTCCAGCGCGATAACAAGCGCGGCGGAGCGTGGATGTCGAACTTCGTCGAACAGTCGCATCTGTATGGCACCAAGCCGGTGATCTACAATGTGCTCAACATCCCCAAAGCACCTGAGGGCGAGCCGCAACTGGTCAGCTTCGACAATGTCGAAACGATGTTCCACGAATTCGGCCATGCGCTGCACGGGTTCTTCGCGGACCAGAAATACGCCAGCCTCTCGGGCACCGCCACGGCGCGCGATTTCGTCGAATATCCCAGCCAGGTCCATGAAATGTGGGCCTCCGATCCTGCAGTGCTGGCCAATTACGCCAGGCATCACGAAACCGGCGAGGTGATTCCGGGCGAGCTTATCGCCAAGATCGAAGCGGCGTCGAAATTCAACCAGGGCTATGCGCTGGGCGAAACGATGGAAGCCGCGCTGCTCGACATGAAGTGGCATTCGCTGAGCCCGCAGGAAGCTGCGGCAATCGATACGCCGGAGAAGGTCGACGCCTTCGAACGCAAGTCGCTTACCGAACTCGGCCTCGAAGTCGAATTGGTGCCGCCGCGTTACCGCAGCAGCTATTTCAGCCACATCTTCTCCGACCCGACCGGCTATTCGGCCGGGTATTATTCCTATCTGTGGACCGAGATGCTGGACCGCGACAGCCGCAAATGGTTCCGCGAAAATGGCGGTCTGACCCGCGCGAATGGCGACCATTACCGCGCCACCGTGCTCAGCCGCGGCGGGACGATGGATTACTTCGAAATGTTCCGCAATTTCGCCGGGCGCGAACCGGATGTCACCCCGATGCTGGAAGCCCGCGGACTGGTCGAACCAGTCAAATAAGGCAGACCCGCAAATCAATGACCGGCTCAAGGCGCAATTGCACTTGAGCCGGTCGTTGGGCTTATTCGTCAGGCTTGGTTTTCGTCAGGCGACGTCTCCGTCTGGCATAGTCACGAATAATGCGATTAGCCCGATCATTGCGAAATATCTGAACGCTGCACCAAGTGCTGCTTCACGCAATGCTTCCGATCTCCATAATTCGAACCATGTTTCGGCAATCACGATCCAGCCTGTAAAAAGCATGAACATCGCAACACCGCAGCCAGCCAGCGCGTAGGCCTTCGCTTTCGCGAAAGACGCGGAATCGTTGTCGTACGCGCCCCACATCTTCCAGGTGCCGGCAAAACAAAGAAGCGCAAAAAGCCCTTTCAGAACCACAATATACAGCGCGCCTGCGGTAATTATCGCGGAGTTGTTGGTGGCGCGCCAGCTTTCAGCGCCCCCCTCGAATGTGGACATCGAAGTTGTCGCAGCCAGGGCGCCGATCGTTCCTTCCCAGTCCGTCAAATTCCCGATTACGCCCAGCAGTCCGAACATAGCAACACTCAGGACCAGCAATATCTTGATAATTCGCAGCATGATTTGTTCCCTCCTGACTGGCAGTCTAAGCCGAGCGAGGAAAAATCCAAACCCCCCAGGCCATCCCGATCAGAAAGCAACCAGCGCACTGCCCCCAGGTCCTCCGACCCATTGCGACTGCACGCCCCACACCCGCGCGATCATTTCTGCCGACAGCGCCCGTTCCGGCGCTCCTTCCGCGACCACTGCTCCCTGATCGAGTACCAGCACGCGGTCCGCGTGGTTCATTGCCAGCGCCAGGTCATGCAGCACCAGAACTACGCCGACGCCTTCGCCCGCAACATTGCGAAGATGGCGCAGCAATGTGAGCTGATGCCCGATATCGAGTGCGGCTAGTGGTTCGTCCGCCAATATCCACTGCGGTTCGCCTGCCAGCACCCGGGCAAGCAGCGCGCGCGCTTTCTCGCCGCCCGACAATTTCGAGATCGGCCGTGCTGCCAGCGCCCCGAGGTCCAGCGTCGCCATCGCCCGCTCGACCGGCTGCGTCGCGGTATCCCCGTGCGGCATCCTTCCCAGCGCGACCAGGCTGCGCACCGCGACATCCCACGCCACTTGCCCGTCCTGCGGCAGATAGCCGATCGCTTGCGCGCGGCGGCGCGGGTGCATCGCGGCGATCTCTGTTCCATCCAGGGTTACGTGGCCGAAATCGGGCGGCATCAACCCTGCCAACGCAGCCAGCAGTGTCGATTTACCAGCACCATTGGGGCCGCAGATGGCAGTTATCTCTCCCGGCTGGATCACAGCATCCACACCGCACAGCCGCGTGCCGATGGTCAACCGGTGTGCCTCAAGCTCCATCATGCCAGACCCCTCCGCATCCGCAGCAGCAGCCACAGGAAGAACGGCGCGCCGATCAGGCTGAGCGCGATGCTCAGCCGCAACTCGGTCATCAGCGGCAATATCCGCACCGTGCTGTCCGCCACCAGCACCAGGAGCGCCCCCGCAAGCGCGCTGGGCACGATCAGCTGGCTCGGCCGACGGTCGGTGAACGGGCGCACCAGATGCGGCACGATCAAGCCGACGAAGCCGACGATCCCGGCCACTGCCACGCCGCTGCCCACGGTCAGGCCGACGCCCGCGATCAGCCATGCCTGAAGAATACCGGGTCGCATCCCCATGGACCGCGCCGCCGCATCGCCGAGCGTCAGCGCATCTAGCCCGCGCCCCGTCATCAGCAGGCAGCCAATCCCGGCCAAGGTCAGCGGCGCGGCGATCCATACTTCGCGCCAGCTGCGGTCGGTCAGCGCGCCCATCAGCCAGGTGACGATCTCGCTCATCGCGAAGGCGTTGGGGGCCATGCTGATCGCCAGGCTGGTCAGCGTACCCGCCAGGCTCGCGATCATCAGACCAGCGAGCGTGAACAGCGCAATGCCGCCCGTGCGCCCGGCGATCAGCGCCAGCAGCCCCATCCCCGCGCCCGCGCCGACCAGCGCGAACAACGGCAGCAACCACGCGCTGGCCGAATAGCCGAACCAGAAACTCGCCACCGCGCCCAGCGCCGCCATCGGCGCGATCCCGAACAGCCCCGGATCGGCCAGCGGATTGCGCAGATAGCCCTGCATCGCCGCCCCCGCCGCGCCGAGACCTGCCCCGATCACCAGCGCCAGCACCGATCGCGGCAAGCGCAGCTCGGCGAGGATTATTGCTGCGTTCGGGGTGATTGCGAAATCGAGCCACACCCGCCCGGCCAGCAGCGACAGCGGCAAGGTCAGCGCGATCAGGATCAGCAGGATGGGGATCGGGCGGGTCATCGCTCGGCCCCGACGCCAACCCGCTTCCCCGCGAAGGCGGGGACCCACCCCGGCGATGTCTGGCCTTGCAGCACTGGGCCCCCGCCTTCGCGGGGGAGCAGGGAAGTTCGAATATAATACAACCGCTCCATCGCCTTGATGATCGTCGGCCCGCCACAATAGAGCAGGCCCGGATCGAAGCCAGCGCGGCGCATATCCGGCAGCGCATCCAGCGCGGGGTGCAATTGCGCCCGTTCCTGCCCTGCGACCAGCAACAGTTGCGGCGGGCTCGCTATCACGTGTTCGAGGGAGAGGTAATCCGCCTGCCCCATTCCAATCGCTGCGCTGTGGCTGGAAAAACCGGCGCGGCGGAGAAGCTCGCTGACCAGCGCACCCTCCCCCGGAACGATTCCGGATGGCTGCCATAGGACCGCCGGGATCGGCTCGGTGCCGGCAGGCGGGGTTGCTGCTGCCAGCGCCGCATCGATCTCCTCGATAAGCGTTACCCCGACCTCTGGCCTGCCCGCCAGCACGGCGAGGCGGCGGATCTGGGCGTCGCTTTCGTCAACACTGCTGGCGATCCCGAAGGTCTCAACCCGGATCCCGAGATCTTCCAGTCCCGCGCGGGTGGCCGGCGCCATGAAGGTGCTGGCGACGACCAGATCGGGCTTCAGCGCCAGCACTTCTTCCACCGTGCCGCCCGTCACGCCGAATTGCCGGGCGCGCGCCGCGTCCATCGAACTGGCGCGCGGGTCGCGGCTGTACTGCGACAGGGCCAGTATCTGCTGCGGCCCGGCGACTTGCGCCAGAATGGCATCGGTGCAGGGATTGAGGCTGACGATGGTGGGTTGAGCGATGGTTGGCCCGGCACTGCTTGGCTGTGCTATTTCTGGAGAGGCCTCCCCGCAACCCGCCACCAACAGTGTCAAAATCATAACCCGCTTTCCCGCGCAGGCGGGAACCCATTGGGCGAAGTGTTTCCTTGCCGGTCTGGGCCCCCGCCTGCGCGGGGGAGCGGGAGAGGCAGCAAACAAGGCGCGCCAATGGCTCACATCGCGGCCCTGACACCTGCGAACACGCCGCGCCCCGCCGTGCCGAAACCGGCGGCGGTCTGGTAGTGTTCATCCCACACATTTTCGACCCGGCCGAACAATTCGAATGTGTCGGTGACTTGCCAGCTGGCCCGGAGGTCGAGCACCGCATAGCCGCCAATCCGGACACTGCCCGCCGCATCGTCGAAACTGCGCGACACTAGCCGGAAATCCCCGCCGAACCGGAAATCCTGCGGCGTCCAGTCGGCAGACAGGGTCGCCGCATGGCGCGGCCGCCGGGCCAATGAGTTCCCTTCGTTTGCCGATCCGCTGGTGCGGTTTTCCGTATCGATGAAGGCATAGACGGCGCGCGCCGCGAGATCATCGGAAATGGCCATGCCGCCTTCGACCTCCACCCCCTGCGCACGGGTCAATCTAATGTTCTGATAGGTGCCGAAGGGACGATCCGTGCAGATCGCATCGGCCATCCCGGAACAGGAGATGAAATCGATCTGGTTTTCGCTGTCGCGGCGGAAGATCGACAGGGCAAGAAACTCGTCCAGATTGCGGTCGCCGTAATCCAGCCCGACGTCAAAACTGGTGCTGCGCTCCGCTGCCAGTGTCTGATTGCCGAAATCGGAAAACAGCTGGAACAGTGTGGGGGCCTTGAAACCCTCGCCGAAACTGGTGCGCAGCCGCCAATCGGAACCCAGCTCAAAGGCGGCATCCGCGCCGAAGGTTACCGCGCTGCCGAAACGGCTGTGATCGTCCAGGCGCGCCCCGGCGTTGATCAGGAATTTCCCTTCGTGATCGAAGCTCAACTGACCATAGGCGCCGCCGATATTGGCCCTCTTCTCGGTATCGAAGGTGGATGAAAAGCGGGTCCTTTCGTACTCGCCGCCCAGCCGCAGGGAAAATGCGCGGTCCAGATCCCATTTGCTGCGGAGTTCGGCGCGTTCACTGCGGCCATCGGTACTGAACGATGGGTCCGCGCCAGACAGCGGATCGAAGCTGTCCCGTTCGATATCCGCGAAGGACAGGCTGGCCACAACCGACACATCGTCGAAGCTCAACTCCGCGCCGGTCAGGGCGAAAAATTCCCGCGTGTCCTGATATTCGGCGGTGTCTGCAAGCGTAAACAGGGGCGCGGGAAAGCCGTCGATATCGAGCCGTCCATCGCTGTACCGGGCGGATCCTATCAGGCTCACCTGGTGGTTGATATCCAGCCTGCCGCGCCCGCCGATCTGCCATTGGCGGAACCCGTCCGGTTCGGTGCCACTTGCGGCCGTGGAAAAGCCGTCCGTCCTGAAATATCCGCCATCGAATGCCAGTGACCCGGCGTCGCTCGACAGGCCCCCGCTGGCCCGCCCGTAGAAACTGCCCCGCGCACCATATTCAGCCGAAAAAGAGAGATCGTCCGCCTGCGCCGAAGTTACCGCCAAGACGCCGCCAATTGCCTGGCTGCCCCAGATCACGCTGTTGGAGCCGCGCAGCAACTCCAGCTTCGAAATCGCGCCCGGCAGCAGGTTTCCGAAATCAAACCCTCCGCCCGGCGATGCCCGGTCTGCCACCCTCACGCCGTCGATCACGACCAGCAATTGTTCCGCCTCCGCGCCGCGGACACGAACGCCGGTGAAACCGCCCACGCCGCCGTTGCGGCTGATGGTGACGCCGGGCGTACGCTGTAGGATGCGGGTCAGGTCCGGACCCTGGACGGAATCGATTTCAGCCTTGCCGATAATGCTGACCGGCTGCCCGGTGGCAGTAATCCGGTCATTCATTCCGCTGGCCACCACGGTGATATAGGTATCGCGGATGCGGTGCGTCAGGACGATCGATTCATCTCCCGCATCCTCCTCCGCGAGAGCAGGATCGGCCACCTCCTGCGCCGCCAAGGGCACCGAGTAACACAAGGAACAACCAAGCAATAACAGATATCTGGACATAACACCTCCGAAACAAGCGACATAAATGTCGCTCACAACGGAAGGGACGCCGGGCGCGCCGATCCATCTGCCTCCGACACACCCCGTCCGGCGGCTGAACGACCGAACATGGGCAGGTCTCCTGGCTCCCGGATCAGCATCTGCGCCCCGCCTTCCCGGCATCCGCGAACGAACCCCAGTGGCATTATGGAGCGCAAACTCCCCGGTCACAGTTGCGGGGGCAGCGCGAGGTTCGGGGACATCCCCTCACTCGCTTCCCTCTTAGGCCCGCGCGGTATGTTTTGGCGCGGACAACCCATGACGTAGGCTGACGGATAGGCCTGCCGCAGGCAGATCGCAAGGCCCGTTTATGGCGGGTTTGTCGTCCGATCAGGATCTTCACCATCCGCCTTAACCGTGCCGCCGATTGTGTGCCGCAAAAGGACAGCGCGGAGGCTCGCATCGCCCGGCGGCAGTCTGGATGCTACGCGCCGGACCCACGGCAACGCCAATCTGCGCAAGCCGCATTGCAAGCGAGAGTTTTCCTGTCCCCATTGCCGCCCTTCCATGACGAGCCAGCCCCGGCGGACTTCCGCATCCGGGTTAGCCGCAATGCGCGCGGCATCGGGGCGCGGCGCAGATCCAAACATCGGGGACGGCGCATCGCGGCGCTGGCCGCGGCGATCGCCGTGCCCGCATTCGCCGCGCCGGGAGACTGGCAGCCGCTTCAAGCCCTCGGGTCTCAGGAAACAGCCATTACCGCTTCGGCGGCGCCGATGCCGTTTGAACAGCCGGGCAGCAGTTTTCCCGGTTCGGCCTTCTACTACCTCGAAGATGCGCCGCGCATGGAACTTGCCGCCAGCACCGCTGCGACCCCGTTGTTCGACATTACCGGCACCGGAAGCCTCGAGGCCGAACAACTTGCCGCAAGCCGGAACGCCGGCCCTGCTGCGCGGTCCTTCATGGCGTCAGGTGACGGGGTCGCCAAGGCGCGGGCGCTGCAGTGCCTGACATCGGCGATCTATTACGAGGCAGCTAGCGAAACGGCCGGCGGACAGCGGGCGGTGGCGCAGGTGGTGCTGAACCGGGTGGCGCATCCAAGTTATCCCGGCAGCGTCTGCGGGGTGGTCTATCAGGGTTCGGAACGGAGCACCGGCTGCCAGTTCAGCTTCACCTGCGATGGCTCTCTCGCACGCAAACCCGCGGCGGCGGCGTGGGACCGCGCGCGCCGGATCGCACAGGACGCCCTGCTGGGCGAAGTCTACCAGCCGGTCGGCCTCGCCACGCATTATCACACGATCTGGATCGATCCCTATTGGGCCGACAGCCTTCACCCGGTCGGCACCATCGGCGCGCACCGGTTCTATCGCTGGCGCGGTGCGGCGGGCCAGCCGGGCGCATTCCGGACGAGCTATTCCGGCTACGAACCGCCAGCCGCGGCTTCAGCGCGCAGCGCCGGAGCTATTGACGCCGTTCCCGCTGCACCGCCAATTGCTACGGCAAGGCCTCGCACCCCGGCCAGCATCCAAGCCGCGCCGCCACCGTCCTATCCCGCTGCCGTCACCGAGCGCGGCGGAGACCGGCTGTTCAAGGCGGAAAACCTGCCCGAAGCGAGCGGCATCCGGCCTGAATATGCCAACAGCGGACGGTGGATTTCCGAGCCGAAGTAGCTGCCCGCCACTGGCTCCATCCGGAAGTTAACGGCTTCTCAACCGTGTATCGGAACGCCGCCTTAGTGCCGCGGTTCTACTGGATGGACCACGCTAATCGACCAATCGAGGGTATTTCCCGGCATGACCGTCTATTTCGCCGCCGCGCGCACCGCAATCCAGTCACCGGTTGCACGCGCGCTGTCCCGCCGCACACCGGGCAGACCCGCGAACGACAACGCGGCAGTGGGCGGTCTCCAGGCCAACGACGATGTGATCCATGCGGCGCTGCGCCACTTCGGCGCGCACGGCATGGGCGCCGCGCGCCAGGCCCGCGCGCAGGCCGAAGCGGCGTTCTTCGCGGGTGACCGGCAAGGGTATGACTGGTGGCTCGGCATCTGCCGCGCGCTCGACAAGCGGATCGCCGGACAGCTCGAAGCCGGCACGATATCGGCAACAGCTCAAGACACCGGAAGAAGCTTTCCCGCCGCCTGAATTGCTGATCCCGCCCGGGCAATACGTTAACGCATGGCAGCCCGCACATTCCTGCCGATCCCGCCCAGGAAAATCGCGTGAAGGTAAGGGGCGGGTTAACCATTCGGTGATATCTCCGGGCTAGGACCAGTCAATGGCCAAGGGCGACCCCACAGCGTGGATTAAAGCGATCCTGGCGTATTTTCTGCCGGGAGATACGCTGTCCGAGCGGGTTCGCCGGATACTGGTCCGTTCGCTCTACACCCAGCCTTCCAGTCTTGCCATCGGCGCGCTTGCGGGAATCTTCTCCGCCGGGGTCGTGGCCATCGGCAGCCGGGAACCGATGCTTGGCGCGGCGGCCATAGCGCTCGCCGTCGTTGCCATAGCCCGGGTAACCGCGGCCTACCGGCTGTCGCCCGATGATGACGGCCACAGCACGCGCAAGCTCGAAGTCATCTATGAAATCGGCGCGTTCACTTACGCCCTGCTGCTGGGATCGGTGGCGGCGCTGACATTGCTGCTGGAAATCGGCACCCAGTGGGAAGTGCTGATGGCAGCCAATGCCATGTGTTACGGGGTCGGCATCTGCGCCCGCAACGCGGGGCGTCCTGCCATCGCAATGGGCCAGCTTGCCCTGACCGTGGTGCCGGTGCTGCTGGTCTGCCTGTATATCGGTACGTTCGCCTATATCACGCTGGCCGTGACAATCGGGCTGCTCTTGCCCGCGATGGCGTCGATCACCCTCAACGTCTTCCAGGTCCTGCGCGATTCCATCTCCTCTGCCGAAACCAGCGCGCTGCTGGCGGCAAAGATGCAGGGACTTGCGCGGACCGATGTGGTGACCGGCCTCGCCAACCGGGCCGGGCTAAACCATGCAATGGTCGAAACGCTGATGGATCTTCCGGACGGCCGGATGCTCGCACTGTTCTGGCTCGACCTCGACCGGTTCAAGGAAGTCAACGATCTGCTCGGCCATCCGGTGGGGGACCGCGTGCTTGCGGAAATCGGCCGCCGTCTACGCGCAGCGTCCTCCGTCGACGCGACCGTATCGCGGTTCGGGGGCGACGAATTCATCATCCTTGCCGAGGTCTCCAGCCGTCTCGAATGCGAAAAGCTCGCGGGGCGGCTGCTCGACGAGATCATCCGCCCGGTGCGGATCGACGGCGACCGGCTGGAAGTTCGGGCTTCCATGGGCATTGCCATCCTGCCGGAAGACGGGATCGATTCCGACACGCTGATGCAGCGCGCCGATCTCGCGCTGTACCACGCGAAGGTCAACGGGCGGAATCAGCTGTGTTTCTACACCCCCGCGATGAGCCGCGACCTGGTCCGCCGGCGCGAGATCGAGGCCGAACTGCGCTCCGCCATCGTCAAGAACGAACTGTCGATCTTTTTCCAGCCGATCGTCGACCTGGAAACGGGCAAGATCCGCACATTCGAAGCCTTGGTGCGCTGGTTCCATCCGCAGAAGGGCGAGCTGAAACCCGACTAATTCATTCCGGTGGCGGAAGAAACCGGGGTTATCGTCACGCTCGGCAACTGGATCACCGCGCAGGCGGCGAAGGCCTGCGCCGGTTGGCCCGAGGATGTGACGCTGGCGGTCAATCTTTCGCCGATGCAGATCAAGGCCCCCGGCGCAGCCCTTGGCATCCTGACCGCATTGCGCGATGCCGGGCTCCATCCTTCACGGCTGGAACTGGAAGTGACCGAAAGCCTGTTCCTCGATGACAATCACGCGACCAACAGCTTCATCGAGGAGCTGTCCGCCGCCGGGGTCCGTTTCGCGCTCGACGATTTCGGCACCGGCTATTCCTCGCTCAGTTACATCCACAAATATCCGTTCAAGAAAATCAAGGTCGATCGCAGCTTCGTGTCCGGCCCGAATGTCGGCCGCAAGAGCGACGCGATCATCCGGGCGGTGGCCGAACTGGGTGCCAATCTGGAAATGGAAATCGTCGCCGAGGGGCTGGAAACGGTCGAACAGGTCCGGGCCGTGCGCGAAGCAGGCTGCACCTTGGGCCAAGGGTATTACTTCAGCCGCGCGGTGCCTGATTACCTCGCCGCCATGCTGCTGGCGCAGGAACGCGATGGCGAACTTTGCAAGGCGGAAGCCAAGCGCAAGGCCGGCTAGAAATTTCATTCCGCCAAGTCTCGGATAGCCGCTGCTAGCTGAAAAGGCTCGCTTGGGCGCACACAATCGCTACTGCGAACTATTTGCAAAGATAGTTGCTGTGTACGCACCTTTGTCAGTTGCAATCGTTGCACCCGCCGCCTAGGTCAAAGCTCGTTTTCACGGGCGCGGCCTTGTCGCGGGACTTGGCACGCGCCGACCATCTGGTTTTCGTCTCGTCCCGCAACCGTAGAAGGACATCTCGCGCATATGGCCCGCAAAAAAATCGCCCTGATCGGCTCCGGCATGATCGGCGGAACACTCGCCCACCTCGCCGCGAAGAAGGAAATGGGCGACATCGTCCTGTTCGACATCGCCGAAGGCATGCCGCAGGGCAAGGCGCTCGACCTCAGCCAGTGCGGCCCGATCGAAGGCTTCGACGCGAAGATCACCGGAACCAACGATTACGCCGATATTGCCGGGGCGGATGTGGTGATCGTAACCGCAGGCGTACCGCGCAAGCCGGGCATGAGCCGCGACGATCTGCTCGGTATCAATTTGAAGGTGATGAAGTCCGTAGGCGAAGGCATCAAGAACAACGCGCCCGACGCGTTCGTGATCTGCATCACCAACCCGCTCGACGCGATGGTGTGGGCGCTGCGCGAATTTTCCGGCCTGCCGCACAACAAGGTGGTCGGCATGGCGGGTGTGCTGGACTCGGCCCGCTTCGCCACCTTCCTTGCATGGGAATTCGGCGTTTCGGTGAAGGACGTAAACGCCTTCGTGCTCGGCGGCCACGGCGACACGATGGTGCCGGTCCTGTCCTATTCCACGATCAACGGCATCCCCGTGAAGGATATGGCCAGGATCAAGGGCATCGACGAAGCGCGCCTCGACGAAATCGTCAAGCGCACCCGCGCGGGCGGCGGTGAAATCGTCCAGCTGCTTGGCAATGGCTCAGCCTATTACGCCCCCGCCACCAGCGCGATCGCCATGGCCGAGGCCTATCTGGGCGACAGCAAGCGCATCCTGCCCTCCGCCTCCTATGTCGAGGGCAAATATGGCCTCAACGGACTTTACGTGGGCGTCCCTACCGTGATTGGCGCTGGTGGCACCGAAGACGTGATCGAAATCGAATTGTCGGACGAAGAACGCGCGAACCTCACCGTCAGCGTCGATGCGGTCAAGGAACTGCTCGAAGCGTGCAAGGCGCTGGATAGCTCGCTGGCGTGATCGCGCCGCACACCTCGAATTCAGAAATCGATCAAGACAGTTCGGAGCCCATTGAATGTCCATCCTCGTAAACAAACACACCAAGGTCATCACACAAGGGATGACCGGTGAAACCGGAACGTTCCACACCCAGCAGGCGCTCGATTACGGGACGCAGATGGTCGGCGGCGTGACTCCCGGGAAAGGCGGCACGACGCATATCGGCCTGCCCAATTTCAACACCGTGCGCGAAGCCAAGGCCGCCACCGGCGCGACCGCATCGTGCATCTATGTTCCGCCGCCATTTGCTGCTGATGCGATCTGCGAAGCGATCGATGCCGAGATGGAATTGATCATCACCATTACCGAAGGCATTCCAGTGCTCGATATGGTTCGGGTAAAGGCCGCGCTGCGCGGTTCCAACTCGCGCCTGATCGGGCCGAACTGCCCCGGCGTGCTGACTCCCGACGAATGCAAGATCGGCATCATGCCCGGCTCCATCTTCAAGAAGGGCAGCGTCGGCGTGGTTTCGCGTTCCGGCACGCTGACTTACGAAGCGGTGCACCAGACCACGATGGTCGGCCTCGGCCAGACCACTGCGGTCGGCATCGGCGGCGACCCGGTCAACGGGACCAATTTCATCGACGTGCTCGACCTGTTCCTGTCCGACGATGAAACCAAGTCGATCATCATGATCGGCGAGATCGGCGGCAGCGCGGAAGAAGAAGCGGCCGAATTCATCGCCGAACAGGCGAAGCTGGGCCGCAGCAAACCGATGGTCGGTTTCATCGCCGGCCGCACCGCCCCTCCGGGCCGGCGCATGGGCCATGCGGGCGCCATCGTTTCAGGCGGCAAAGGCGGCGCGGACGACAAGATCGCGGCGATGGAAGCTGCGGGTATCCGTGTTTCGCCCTCGCCTTCGGAACTCGGCACCACGCTGGATGCGATGCTGAAGGAGCTGGTGTAAGCGGGATGCTGGGCCGGGTTTTGCAGGGTTGCGCTTCGGGGGCCCAGTTGCTCCGGGCGCTCCAGCAGCATTCCGGTCGGTAAGGTGAAAGGAAGTGCGCCCCGCCTGGGTCTACATCATGGCCAGCAAGCGAAACGGAACGATCTATATCGGCGCTACCACCAATCTGCCGCTGCGGGCTTTCCAGCACAAATCGGGGGCGGTTCCGGGGTTCACGCGCGAATACGGCTGCAAGCTGCTCGTCTGGTTCGAACAGCATGAGAATATTGCGGACGCCCGTGCGTTCGAACAACGGATGAAGAAATGGAACCGGGCATGGAAGCTCAAACGTATCGAGGAACACAATCCGCAATGGCTCGACCTGTATCCGCAGCTCGCCTCGGCAGTTTGAGGACGTCCGACCATGGGTAATGAAAACCACGATTTCGAGCTGGACGGACAGTCCGAAGATCCGCAGGCGGGGCCATCATGGTCCAACCCGCGCTGGCCGATGGTGGGCGGCGACAGTGCGGACGATTTGACGCAGGCGCTCGATCCGACGGCGATGAAGATTGCGGTCAAGGCCGCGGCGGACCGCGGCGGCAAGGTGATGGACGAAGCGGCGATCGAGAAAGCCGCCGATGCCTCCATCCGGGCGATGCTGCTGATCCGCACCTACCGAGTGCGCGGGCATCTGGCGGCGGACCTCGATCCACTCGGCCTCAGCCAGCGCGAATTGCCGGACGATATGAAGCTGGATTGGCACGGCTTCACCGGAAAATCGCTGGACGAGCCGGTGTATCTCGGCGGCAATCTCAACCTCGAATGGGAAACTCCGCGCAATCTGGTCGAGGTGCTGCGCGCCAATTATTGCGGCCAGGTCGGCTTCGATTACATGCATATCGCCGATGTCGAGGAGCGCCGGTTCATCCAGGACCGGATCGAGGGGCCGGACAAGGTGATCCAGTTCACCCCCGAAGGAAAGCGCGCCATTCTGGGCGCGGTGATCCGGGGCGAGCAATACGAGAAGTTTCTCGGCAAGAAGTATGTCGGGACCAAGCGGTTCGGCCTCGACGGCGGGGAATCGATGATCCCGGCGCTGGAGGCGGTGATCAAATACGGCGGCCAGCTGGGTGTTCGGGAAATCATCTACGGCATGGCCCACCGCGGGCGGTTGAACATTCTCGCCAATGTCATGGCCAAGCCCTACAAGGTCATCTTCCACGAATTTTCCGGCGGCAGCGCCAATCCCGACGACGTCGGCGGTTCGGGCGATGTGAAATACCACCTCGGCACCAGCACCGACCGTGAATTCGACGGGATCGAGGTGCATATGTCGCTGGTCCCCAACCCCAGCCATCTGGAAGCGGTCGATCCCGTTGTGCTCGGCAAGGCCCGCGCGCAGCAGGCGATCCGCGACGATCTGAACAAGAACGAACAAGTGCTGCCCGTGCTAATCCACGGCGATGCGGCCTTTGCCGGACAGGGCGTGGTGTGGGAATGCTTCGGACTGTCGGGCGTGCGCGGCTACAACACCGGCGGCTGCCTTCATTTCGTGATCAACAACCAGATCGGTTTCACCACCAGCCCGCAGTTTGCCCGGTCCAGCCCCTATCCCTCCGACGTGGCCAAGGGCGTCCAGGCCCCGATCCTGCACGTCAACGGCGACAATCCCGAAGCGGTGACCTTCGCCTGCAAACTGGCGATCGAATACCGCCAGCTGTTCCACCGCGACATCGTGATCGACATGTGGTGCTATCGCCGCTTCGGCCATAACGAAGGCGACGAGCCGAGCTTCACCCAGCCGCTGATGTACGACAAGATCCGCAAACACCCCAAGGTCAGCGAAATCTACGAAGCGCGTCTGATTGCCGAAGGCGAAGTGGTGGAAGGATTTGCCGACAGTCTGGTGGAGGAATTCACCACCTCGCTGGAAAAAGATTTCGAAGCCGCAAAAAGCTACGTCCCCAATTCCGCCGACTGGTTCACCGGCCGGTGGAGCGGGCTGCACAAGCCGGCCGATCCGGAAACCGCGCGGCGCAATGTCGACACGGGAATCGAGCGCAAGCTGTTCGACAGTCTCGGCCGGACGCTGACCACCGTTCCCGATGATCTGCACATCCACAAGACGCTGGGCCGGGTGATCGACGCCAAGCGGGCGATGTTTGCCAATAACGACGGGTTCGACTGGGCAACGGCGGAAGCGCTCGCTTTCGGCAGCCTCGTCACCGAAGGATACGGCGTGCGTCTATCCGGCCAGGATTCCGGGCGCGGCACCTTCAGCCAGCGTCACGCGGTGTGGACCGACCAGCAGGACGAACGCAAATACATCCCGCTGACCACGCTGCCGCATGGCAAATTCGAGGTCTATGACAGCACTCTGTCCGAATACGGGGTGCTCGGCTTCGAATACGG
>NZ_JAXMJI010000002.1:0-19112 GCF_034376665.1 Allopontixanthobacter sp.
AATTCGCGGTTGTCGCCGTAATCCAGGCCCAGCCGGTCCGCCAGATCGTCCGCCGACAGTGCGCCCGAGACCAGCAGCGAACCGTCCTCGCGCTCGACGATGCCCGGTTCGTCGCCTTCGTCCTGGCTGCTGGCGAACTGGCCGACCAGTGCGGTGAGCAGGTCGACCGGGGTGACGATCCCTTCCAGATGCCCGTATTCGTCATGGACCATCGCCATGGCGACGTCCGATTGCTGCAAGGCACGCAGCGCGTCGAGCGCGTCGAGCTGGTCGGGAATAACCACCGCCTTGGCCATCAGGTCTGCCAGCGAAACCGGCTTTCCGGCCACCAGGCGCGCCAGCACTTCGCGCACTTTCACCACCCCCACGATCCGGTCCGCCGAACCGTCGGCCACCGGCAGCAGCGAGTGGGGACTGGCCTCGATCGCCCTGCGAATCGCTTCGGGATCATCGGACACATCGACCCAGTCGAGTTCCGTACGCGGGGTCATCATTTCGCGCACCGGGCGGTCGGCCATGCGCACGACGCCGGCCAGGATCTGGTGCTGTTCGCGCTCGATCACGCCTTGGCGGGTGGCGTCGGCGAAGATCATGTGCAGTTCTTCCGCGGTGACGTTGCCTCCGCCTGCAGGACGCACTCCGAGCAGCCGGACGAGGACGCCGGAGCTCTTGTCCAGCACCCACACGACCGGGGCCGCGACCCGGGCAATAAACGCCATCGGCAGCGCCATGACTACCGCGATCGGAACCGCGTTGCGCAGCGCCACCTGCTTGGGCACCAGTTCCCCGACTACCAGACTGAAATAGGTGGTCAGCGCAATCACCAGCGCGAAACCGGCGTTGTCGGCATATTCCGGCGCCACCCCGAGCGCGGCCAGCCGCTCGCCCACCGGGCCGCCGAGGCTGGCACCCGAATAGGCACCCGCGATGATCCCGACCAGCGTAATGCCGATCTGCACCGTGGAGAGGAATTTGCCCGGATCGGCAGCCAGCGCCACTGCGGTTCGCGCGGCTTTGCTGTCCAGGCTGCGCAGCTTGGCTGTGCGCGCCGAAACGATCGCCAGTTCGGACATGGCGAAGATACCGTTGAGGATGATCAATCCTGCAATGATGAGCAGGTCGGGCCAGGGAAAAGGTGTCACGCGTAATCCGCTAGCACAATTGCAGCGTTTCGCCACCATTCAGGAACAGTGTTTCAAGCGGAACCCGGTGCTGCAAGGCCCGTCCAATGTCTGGCACGGGAACAGCTTGCGGTTTGAATGGTTGAGTTTGTGCAACGCCGATGGGTGCGGTGTGCGTTATAAGGTGCCGGTGGCACGATAAAAGGAGGGGACTGCCCCATGAAGAATTCACGAATTTTCGTATCGAGTCTGGCCGCATTGTCGCTGGTCACGGTCTCGGGCTGCGTCACGGATCCCAACACGGGTGAGAAGAAAGTTTCGCGCACGGCAATTGGCGGGGTCGGCGGTGCCGTACTCGGCGGACTGCTTGGCGGCGTTATCGGCGGCAAGACCGGGCGCATCATCGGTGCCGGTGTTGGCGGTGTGGCTGGCGGCGTAGTCGGCTACAAGATGGACCAGCAGATCAAGGAACTGAAGGAAAGCACCGCCGGTTCGGGCGTCGATGTGACCGAGACCGACGGCGGCAATGCGATCCTGGTCAATCTGCCGGACGGGGTTACCTTCGCGACCGGAAGCTACACGATCAACCAGAATTTCCGGAACACGCTGGACACGGTCGCTAACAGCCTGATCCAGTATCCCGACAGCCTGATCGACGTCTATGGCTACACCGATTCGACCGGTTCCGACGCTTTCAACCAGCGTCTGTCCGAACAGCGTGCCCAGGCGGTGGCCAACTACCTGTCTTCGCGCGGTGTATCGGCCGCGCGAATCCGTTCGCAGGGTTTCGGCGAAGATCCGAGATACTTCGTCGGAGACAACAATACCGATTCCGGCCGGGCGCTGAACCGCCGGGTCGAAATCAAGATCATCCCGGTGACACAGGAAGATGTTGCGGCGGCGCGGGCTGCCCAACAATCCTGATTGAAGAATTCGGAACCTCCAGTTCCGGATATCGAGTGAAAAGGGTCGGCCGCAGGGTCGGCCTTTTTTTCGTGGACCGGTTCTATTCCCGCACCAGCTGGGCCGCCCGGTCGGCCAGCCGCTCGACCGCCGCGGCATGGATCCCCGGCGCGCTGACCAAAAGGCCGAACGCGCGCGGGTCGCGCTTATTGAAATTGAGCGGCGCGCCGAACGCGTCGCTGACCATCGCCCCCGCTTCCCGCGCGATCAGCGTCGCGGCGGCGATATCCCATTCATAGCCCCACCGCAGCGTGGCGAGCAGGTCGGCCTCGTCCGCGCCGACCATCGCGATACGCAGCGCTATCGAATTGGGCTTGTCCACCAGCGTCAAATCGCTGTCCGGCTTGGGCAGCGAATCGGCCGGCACCCGCGATCCGGTGAATTCCGTCCGAGTGGAGGCGACCAGCCGCTGACCGTTGCGCCATGCCCCCTGCCCGGCGATGCCGAGCCATTCTTCGCCCCGCGCCGGGGCGGCCAGCATCCCGATCAGCGGGCGTCCTTCGCTGATCAGCCCTACCGAGACGCACCAGCCGGGCCGCCCGCGGATAAAGTCGCGGGTTCCGTCGATCGGATCGACCAGCCACGCCAGTCCCTTGCCCAGCCGGACCGAATCGTCGACCGTTTCCTCCGACAGCCAGCCCGCAGAGGGCAGCAGTCGGCCCAGTTCGCGGCGCAGGAAACCGTCCACCTCGATATCCGCGTCGCTGACCGGGCTGCCCGGTTCCTTGTCCCACGACCGGAGGACATGGCCGCCCCCGGGCCAGCGGCCAAGCGCGATGCGCCCCGCTTCGTGGACAATTTTCCGGAGTTGGCCGTGATCGATCATGCAATATCGCTGTTGGAAGCGGACGCGGCACTTTTCAAGCGCGGCGATCCATGCTTAGGCGGCGCCGAACCCGAATTTCCTTTCAAGAGGCAACGTACCCCCCATGAACATCCACGAATACCAGGCCAAGGAACTGCTCGCGAAATACGGCATCGGCATCCCCACCGGCTATGCCGCACTGACCGTGGACGAAGCGGTGGCGGGCGCAGAGAAGTTGCCCGGGCCGCTGTATGTGGTCAAGGCGCAGATCCACGCGGGCGGCCGCGGCAAGGGCAAGTTCAAGGAACTGGGCGCGGAGGCCAAGGGCGGCGTCCGGCTGGCGAAAAGCATCGACGATGTCGCGGCGGATGCAAAGGACATGCTCGGCAACACCCTCGTCACCATCCAGACCGGCGACGAAGGCAAGCAGGTTAACCGGCTGTATGTCACCGACGGAGTGGACATTGCCGAGGAATATTACCTCGCCATGCTGGTCGACCGCGCGAGCGGCGAAGTGGCGATGGTCGTTTCGACCGAAGGCGGCATGGATATCGAGGATGTGGCGCACAACACGCCGGAAAAAATCACCACAATCACCATCGACCCCGCACAAGGCTTCATGCCGCATCACGGCCGCGCGGTGGCGTTCGCGCTGAACCTCTCGGGCGATCTCAACAAGCAGTGCCAGAAACTGGCCGGCCAGCTCTACACCGCCTTCACCGATCTCGATTGCGAAATGCTGGAGATCAACCCGCTGGTGGAAACTAAGGACGGTAATCTGCTGGTGCTCGACACCAAGATGAGCTTTGACGGCAACGCGCTCTACCGCCACAAGGATGTAGAAGCGATGCGAGACGAGACCGAGGAAGACCCGGCCGAAGTCGAAGCGAGCAAATACGACCTCGCCTATATCAAGCTGGACGGCAACATTGGCTGCATGGTCAACGGTGCAGGCCTGGCGATGGCGACGATGGACATCATCAAGCTCAACGGCGCTTTTCCGGCCAACTTCCTCGATGTCGGCGGCGGCGCGACCAAGGAAAAGGTCACCGCAGCCTTCAAGATCATCCTGCAGGACCCGGCGGTCGAGGGCATCCTGGTCAACATCTTCGGCGGCATCATGAAATGCGACATCATCGCCGACGGGATCGTGGCGGCGGCGAAGGAAGTGAACCTGTCGGTACCGCTGGTGGTCCGGCTGGAAGGCACGAATGTCGAGAAGGGAAAGGAAATCCTCAACAATTCCGGCCTCCCCATCGTCAGCGCCGACGATTTGGGGGATGCCGCCAAGAAGATCGTCGCCGAAGTGAAACGGGCGGCCTGACGCAGCCCCAGATGCGCGGGTCGGCGCAGGGTGGAAAACACCGGCGAAGCTGACGCGTTTGACAGAACCGGATGGGCCGACCTCACTTGACGTTTACGTAAGCGCAAGCTAGGGCGGCAACACACAGTGCAAGAGGAAGGTATCTCATGAAAATCCTCGTACCCGTCAAACGGGTCATCGATTACAACGTGAAGCCGCGGGTCAAGGCGGATGGTTCGGGCGTCGACCTGGCCAATGTCAAGATGAGCATGAACCCGTTCGACGAGATTGCGGTCGAAGAAGCGATCCGGATCAAGGAAGCAGGCAAGGCGGAGGAAATCATCGCTGTCAGCGTCGGCCCGGCAAAAGCGCAGGAAACGCTGCGCACCGCCCTGGCGATGGGTGCCGACCGCGCGATTCTGGTGGAAACCGACGATACGGTGGAACCGCTCGCGGTCGCCAAGATCCTGAAAGCGATAGCCGAGGAAGAAGCTCCCGGGCTGATACTGCTCGGCAAGCAGGCGATCGATGACGATTCCAACCAGACCGGTCAGATGCTGGCGGCGCTGATGGGCCGTCCGCAGGGCACTTTCGCCAACACCGTCGAGATCGACGGCGACAGCGTCATCGTGAAGCGCGAAATCGACGGCGGGCTGGAAACAGTCAAGCTGACGATGCCCGCCATCGTCACCACCGATCTTCGTTTGAACGAGCCGCGCTATGCCTCTCTGCCCAACATCATGAAGGCCAAGAAGAAGCCGCTCGATGTGAAGAGCCCGGCTGATTACGGGGTCGATACCGCGCCGCGCCTGACCACCAGCAATGTCTCCGAACCCCCGGTTCGCAAGGCGGGCGAGAAGGTGGCCGATGTCGATGCGCTGGTCGCCAAGCTGAAGGCCCTTGGCATTGCATAATGCCAATCAAATCAAGCGGATCGCGTAAGCGGCTCAGCTGAAAAGGATTAGATTATGAAAACTCTGGTTTGGGTCGAACACAACAACAAGACCGTGAAGGATGCGACGCTGGCTGCGGTAACCGCCGCAGGCAAGCTGGGCGAAGTGCATCTGCTCGTCGCCGGGTCCGGCTGCGCCGCCGTGGCGGAAGAAGCTGCCAAAATCGCCGGTGTCGGCAAGGTCCACCTCGCCGATGATGCCGCCTTCGAACATGCTCTGGCGGAGAATATCGCGCCGCTGGTGGTGGACCTGATGGGTCACCACGATGCCTTCATCTGCCCCGCCACGACCACCGGCAAGAACATCGCCCCGCGCGTAGCCGCATTGCTCGACGTGATGCAGATCTCGGACATTCTTTCGGTCGAAGGCGACAAGAGTTTCACCCGGCCGATCTACGCCGGCAACGCCATCGCCACCGTGACCAGCAGTGATCCGAAACTGGTGATCACCGTTCGCGGGACCGCGTTTGACAAGGCGGAAACCACCGGCGGTTCCGGCACGGTCGAGGCAGTTGCCAGCACCGGCGACGCGGGCCTTTCCAGCTTCGTCAGTTCGGAAATTGCCAAGAGCGAACGCCCCGAACTGACCAGCGCGAAGATCATCGTGTCGGGCGGCCGCGCATTGAAGGATGCCGAGACCTTCGAGCAGGTCATCATCCCTCTCGCCGACAAGCTGAACGCCGGTGTCGGCGCCAGCCGCGCTGCGGTGGACGCAGGCTATGTGCCCAACGATTACCAGGTCGGCCAGACCGGCAAGATCGTCGCCCCCGAAGCCTATTTCGCGATCGGCATTTCCGGCGCGATCCAGCATCTTGCGGGGATGAAGGATTCCAAGGTGATCATCGCGATCAACAAGGATGAAGACGCCCCGATTTTCCAGGTCGCGGACATCGGCCTCGTCGGCGACCTGTTCAAGATAGTCCCGGAACTGACCGAGAAGCTTTAGCCGATTGCCCTCCAGCTTAGCCTGATTTATCAAGCAAGTTGAGGGGGATATATTGGATGAGATTCGGCATTCTGTTGTCACTTGCGGCGCTGGCCCCATCGGGTTCGGCTGTTGCAGCCGAGCCGTTGCGGATGGCGCCGAGCTCGCCGTGGCACCTTGATTACGCCGAGGATAGTTGCCGCTTGATGCGCACCTTCGGCAGCGGCGCAGATAGCGGGATGGTTTATTTCGAGCGCTACGGCCCCGGGGATCCGTTCAATCTGGTGGTGGCCGCGAAGGCGCTTCGGTCAGTGGACGAGGCTTTTACACTCCAGGTGCAGTTCGGCGATCAGGAAGAAGTCCAGGAACCGGATTTCTTTGTCGGCGAATTCGGAGATTTCGGTCCCGCCCTGATCTTCTCGTCGATGAGCATACGCCGCCCCGGCTCGTTCGGCCTCAAGGGCAAGCAGCTGGAGCAATATTTCGAAGCGCGCGAGAAGGATCCACTTCCGCCGATCGGTGCGGAGCGGGAGCGGGCAGTGTCGTGGCTCTCCATCAGCCGCGGGAAACGGCATTATGTGATCTTTGATCTTGGCTCGATTGCCCAGCCCTTTGCCGCAATGCGCAGTTGTACCGACAACCTGCTGAAGCAATGGGGCATTGACGTGGCGCGGCACGCCACGCTGAGCCGCGAGCCCAAGCCGGTGAACTCGCCCGGTACCTGGGTCACTGCCAATGACTACCCTTACAAAATGCTCCGCGCGGGACAGCGAGGGATTGTCCATTTCCGCATGATCGTGGACGAAACGGGAAAACCCGAATCGTGTCATATCCAGCAATCGACTCGCCCGAAAGAATTCGACGACGTCGTATGCAAACGCCTGATGGAACGCGCCCGTTTCGAACCAGCGCTTGATGCAGAGGGGCTGCCGCTTAGATCCTACTACCGCAATAGCGTGAAGTTTGACGTGATTTCCTGACTTCGCCGCACCGCTGCTCTGCCCGTCACTAGCCGAGTGCTAATGGGGCAGCCGTTCGTAAAGAACCAACGGCGTGGTGCCATCGTCCGGTTCATGCCGTCCGTAGCGTGCGAAGCCGAGCGAAAAGGCGAGACGTTCGGACACGCTGTGCCCTTCCTCGATCATGCAGGCTATCCGCTGGTCCCCATGCTCGCCGTCGAACCACGCCAGCGCGCGCTCCATCGCTTCGCGCGCATAGCCGCGGCCCCAGTGACCGGCATCGATGATCCAGCCCGCTTCGGGCACATCGTCCAGCCCCTTTCCGAAGCCCCGGTAGGAGCGGAAAACGCCGCAAGTGCCGAGGATGCCCTGCTCGCCCTTCAGCCGGATCACGAAGACCCCGTAGCCATAGAGCGACCAGCTGCCCACGTTGCGCAGCAGCCGCGCGAAACTGTCCGCCATGCTGGCTTCGGTCGGGCCCAGATAGCGGCGCGTTTCGGGATCGGCTGTCAGTTGGTACAGGCCTTCCAGATCATCCGCCCGCGGCCGATGCAGCTCCAGCCGCTCGGTCAGGATCACCGGATCGCTCACGGGAACAAACCGCTGACGAAGTGGATCGTCACCCCGACCAGTCCGCCAACCAGCGTACCGTTGATCCGGATGAACTGCAGGTCGCGGCCGACCGCGCTTTCGATCCGGTCGGTGACCGTGCGCGCGTCCCACCGCTTTACGGTCTCGGACACCAGGCGGACGATCTGCCCGCCATAGCGCGATGCGACACCCACGGCGGTGCGGCGCGCGAAGCGGTTGACCTGCCATTGCAGCTGCGGATCATCGCGCAGTGCGGTGCCCAGTTCCGCGAGGCTGCTGCCGAGCTGGCCCGGCCCGAGAATGCCGCCGAACCCCTTGTCCGGATTGCGGGCCATCGCGATCAGGCCCGAACGGATCCGTTCCCAGACCCCTTCCCACCAGCGCGCCACGGCGGGATTGTCCAGCAATTCGCGCTTCATTTTCTCGACCTTTTCGCGGGTCGGCGCGTCGTGGATCAGATCGTTTGCGAGCTTTTCCAGCCCTTCCTCGATCTTGCTGCGCAGCGGATGCTCGGGATCGACCAGCACCTCGGCCAGCAGCCGATACAATCCGTCGAGGACCGAATTCGCCAGCTTTTCATCCAGCCCGACCCAGCGTATCAGCGCGTTCGCCCGCTCGTGGATGACCTCGCGGACCATTTCCTCATTATCTTCCAGCGTCAGCCCGGCCCAGCGCACGAAGCTGTCGATCAGCGGCAGATGCCGCCGGTCGGCAATGGCAGCGGTGAGCATCTGGCCCAGCAGCGGCGAGATTTCGAGCTTGGCGAGCTGCAGCTTCAACCCCGATTTCACCTGTCCGCCCAGCCGTTCCGGATCGAGCGATTCGAGGATCCCGGCCATCAGCTCGGCCGCTCCGGCACCGATTCGCGATCCGGTTCCCGGCCGGGGCTCGACCAAATATCCGCCCACCGCCTGCGCGAGGTTCATGGCCTGCATCCGCCGGGCGACCACCGCGGGGGTGAGGAAATTGTCCCGCAGGAATTGCGCCATGGTATCGGCAATCCGGTCCTTGTTTTCCGGAATGATCGCGGTGTGCGGGATCTTGATCCCCAGCGGATGCCGGAACAGGGCGGTGACCGCGAACCAGTCCGCCAGACCGCCAACCATCGCCGCCTCGGCAAAGGCGAGCAGGTAGCCCCAGCCCGGATGCACCGCCTCGTAAGAGCGCGCCAGCAGGAACAGGCCGGCCATGACCACCAGCATTCCCGTCGCGGTCCGGCGCATGGTGCGGGCGCGGTCTGCCGTAAGAAGGTTGCCGCCGATCAGATCGCCGGGATCCGTTTCGATCGGGGCGGGGTTTGCGCTCACTCGGCGGGAGCAGCCCCGAAGCCCGATGACGGCGCTTGCCTGGACGGCCGAGCCCCGCGCGTAATACCTGCCTCGTCACCGGGACGGTAGGTCAGGAAGCGGTGACGCAGCCACGGGCCCGCGCGCTTCTCGAATCCATCCGCGAGGCTGAACCCCGCCGGAACGATGAGTAGCGTCAGCAGCGTGGACAGCAGCAATCCGCCGATTACCACGGTACCCATCGGTGCGCGCCATGCACCATCACCGGTCAGCGAAATTGCGGTCGGGACCATGCCCGCCGTCATCGCAACCGTAGTCATCACGATCGGCTGCGCGCGCTTGTGCCCCGCTTCCATGATCGCTTCCAGCTTGGCGGTGCCGGCGGCCATTTCCTCGATCGCGAAATCGATCAGCAGGATGGAGTTTTTCGAAACAATGCCGAGCAGCATCAGGACCCCGATCATCACCGGCATCGAGACCGGCTGGCCGACGGCCCAGACCAGGAATATTCCGCCCAAAGGCGCGAGCGCGAGCGAGCCCATGTTGACCAACGGGGACATCAGCCGCTTGTAAAGCAGCACCAGCACGGCAAACACCAGCAGCACCCCGGAAATGACCGCGATCACGAAATTGACCGCCAGTTCCTGCTGCCATTCATCCTCGCCAACCACATCGCGGGCGACGCCCTGCGGCAGGTTCTCGAAGATCGGCAGCTTGTCGATCTGGGCCATTGCCTCGCCCTTGAGAACACCCTGGGCGAGGTCGGCGCCCACGAACACCCGGCGGCTCTGGTTATAGCGCTGGATCGATGTCGGGCCGGAACCGAAAGAGATTTCCGCCACCCGCTCCAGCGGAACGGATGCACCACTGGCGGTCTGGACCGGTAGGTTGGCAATAGTATCGAGATCGCGGCGCGAGCGCTGCGGCAATTTGACGCGGATCGGTATCTGCCGGTCCGACAGCGAGAATTTCGCCGCGTTCTGGTCGATTTCTCCCATGGTGGCGATCCGGATGGCCTGGCTCAAGGCCGCCGTGGTTACGCCAAGCTGCGCCGCCAGATCCGCGCGGGGAGTAATGATCAATTCGGGCCGGCGGATATCGCCGTCGATGCGCGGCGACACGACCGTGCCAAGGGCACTCATCTGGTCGACCAGCGTGCTCGCCGCCTCATTCAGCAGTTCGGGATCGGAGCCGGCCAGCATGATCGAGATGTCGCGGCCCGTACCGCCGCCACCCGACTGCGACTGGAACCGCACGCGCGCATCGGGGATTTGCGCAAGCTGCGGGGCCAGGTCGCGTTCGAATTCGATCGATGTCTTTTCCCGTTCCGGCTTCAAGGTGATGTAAATCGTGGCATTGCCTTCGCGCACCCGTTCCAGCGCGCGTTCCACTTCGGGCTGCTGGTACAGGAGCGCGGCGATCCGGTCGGCGACCAGTTCGGTCTGCTTGAGCGTGGTGCCCGGCACCAGTTCGATTTCCACCCGGCTGTTGTCATCGTTGATAGTCGGCTGGAACTGCTGCGGGGTGACCGCGAACAGGAGCACTGTCAGCACAAATGCAAACAGGCCGAGACCCATCATCCACACCCGGTGATCGCGCAGCCTTGCGGCGACCCGCCGGGCCAGAAAGCGGTTCCAGCCAAAGAAGCCACCGTCTTCGCGTCCGGTCACGATCGATCCGATCAGGCCGACGAGGAAGCTGACGAGGAAACCTGCCAGATATCCGCCGATCAAACCGGCCACACCCATTCCGAGCGCGCCGACCAGCGAGCCATCCTCCGCCCGGATCGATCCGGTGAACAGCACCACCGCGAGTACGGCAGCCGCCAGCAGCGCGAAGCCGTAATAGGCAACACGGCCATGCACGGTTTCCAAGGCATCACGCTTCTTGCGGGCCGCACGGTTGTCCAGCGACCAGGCCAGCACGCCCATGTAGCGGTCCATCATCCGGCCCTCGCCGTGGGAGGCGTGGCCCTTGGAATGCAGGAAATAGGCGGCCAGCATCGGCGTGATCATGCGCGCCACCGCCAGGCTCATCAGCACCGCGATGACGACCGTGATGCCGAAATTCTTGAAGAACTGGCCTGAAATGCCGGGCATCAGGCCCACGGGTAGGAACACGGCCACGATCGAGAACGATGTCGCGACCACGGCCAGGCCGATCTCGTCCGCTGCGTCGATCGACGCCTGGTAGGCGCTTTTCCCCATGCGCATGTGGCGCACGATATTCTCGATCTCCACGATCGCATCATCGACCAGCACCCCGGCCACCAGGCCCAGGGCGAGCAGCGACAGGAAGTTGAGATTGAAGCCGAGCAGATCCATGAACCAGAAGGTCGGAATCGCGGAAAGCGGGATGGCGATCGCCGAGATGATCGTCGCGCGCCAGTCGCGCAGGAAGAAGAACACCACTACGACGGCCAGCAACGCACCTTCGATCATCGCGGCGATCGAGCTTTCGTACTGGCTTTCCGTGTATTTGACGGTGTTGAACAGCGGGATGAAATTGACGCCCGGATTCTCCGCCTCGATCTCAGCGATAACTTTCTTGGCGTTTTCGAATACGGTTACGTCGGACGAGCCCTTGGCGCGGGACATTCCGAAGTTCACCACTTCCTTGTCCCTGACCTTGCTGATCGATCTGCGCTCTCCGTAACCGTCACGGACGGTCGCGACATCGGACAGCTTGACCGTTGCGCCGCTACCCAACCGGATCTGCCGTTCGCCCAGTTCAAAGGCGCTGTCGTCATTGCCGAGCACGCGGACAGACTGGCGGGTTCCGCCGACTTCGGCCGTGCCGCCCGCCGCATTGACGTTGTCCTGCCGCAATACTCCGTTGATCTGGCCTGCAGTGACGCCCAGCGCCTGCATCCGGCCCGGATCGAGAATCACTTCGATTTCCCGGTCGACCCCGCCAAACCGGTCGACTTCCGCCATACCTTCGACGCCGAGCAGACGTTTGGCGATCGTATCGTCGATGAACCAGCTGAGCTGTTCGATCGTCATGTCGGTGGCTTCGACCGCATAGATCGCCAGGAAGCCGCCGCCGGCGACATCCACCTTGCTGATGCGCGGTTCGAGAATCCCGTCGGGCAGGCTGCCACGAACGGTATCCACGGCGTTCTTGACTTCCGCCACCGCATCGTTGGAATCGGTTCCGATGTCGAATTCGACGAACGTGTTCGAATTGCCCTCGCTTGCGGTCGAACTGATGTTCTTGACCCCGCTGACGGAGCGTATCGCGGATTCGACCAGCTGGGTTACCTGGTTCTCGATTTCCTTCGGCGCGGCGCCCGGCTGGGAGATGGAGACATTGACCGCGGGGAAATCCACATCCGGATTGTTGACCACATCCATCCGCGCGAAGCTGAGAATGCCGGCCAGCAGCAACGCGGTGAACACCACCAGCGGAAGCACCGGGTTGCGGATCGACCAGGCAGATATATTGCGGAAATCCATTGTGTGTCAGCTTCCCGCTTTGACCGGCCTGATGGTCTGGCCCGGATTGAGGAAGCCCCCGGCGCGCTGCACGATCCGTTCGCTGCCGGTCAGACCTTTGGTGATCACTACCCCATTCGCCGTGACGGGCCCGGTCTGCACCGCGCGGCGCACGACCTTGTTGTCCTTGTCCGCGATATAGACGTAGCTGCCTTCGTCATCCGACAGAACCGCGCTTTCCGGCAGCAACGGAGCAACGACCGTGCCGCTCTTGATCGTGGCCGTGGCAAAGCCGCCGGGCCGCAGACCTTCGGCGTAGGGCAGCGAAATGCGCGCGGTACCCTGGCGGTTCTGCGGGTCGATAGTCGGCGAAAGCTGCCATATCTGGCCGGTATAGACCTTGTCGGTCCCGACCGGGACGACTTCGGCCGTAATCCCTGTCGACATCCGCGCCAGATCGGCTTCGCCGACGCGGGCGAGCATTTCCATCTCGCCGCCCTTGGCAATCAGGAACAGGGTTCCCGCACCGGCACCAACCACCTGGCCCGGCTCGACATTGCGTTCGAGCACCAGACCGGCCGACGGCGCCACCACGTTGAGCCGGGCGTTGCGCGCGCGGAGTTCACCCGCCTGCGCCTGCGCCACCTTGACCCGGGCTACGGCGGCGTCACGCGTTGCCGTCAGGCGGTCGACATCGGCCTTGCTGATGAAGCCGCGATCCACCAATTGCAGCGCGCGGTCGAGATTGGCCTGCGCCAGCCGCGCATCGGCCTGGGCGACCTGCACCTGCGCACTGGCGCTGGCGGCCTGCTGGTTCTGTACGGAACGGTCGATCACGGCCAGAACCTGGCCCGCGTTTACCCATTGACCGGCGTCAACCGGAACGGAAACGACACGGCCGCCTTCGCCTGCTACGCCGACCGGCATCGCCCGGCGCGCAGCCAGAGTGCCGGTCGCGGAAATTTCGCCTTCGATCGACCCGCTGCCGGGCGATATTACGGTAATCGCAGGCGCTTGCCCGGCATCGTCGCCACCTTCGGGTACCGGCTCGCCGGCGCTCATGAAGTAAAAGGCAATGGCGGCAATCAGCGCGATGCCCAGCACGATTCCGGCGATGAGGACACCGCGGCCGCGGGCTGGCGCATTTTCGCGCTCCGCCCCGGACAGATCGGAGGTTACATATTCCGGGCTATCTGCGGTTACCGAAGATTCGTAATTCATCGTACGACTGCCTTGATCATCGGGCAGCCGGCGATAAGGCGCTGCCCGACAGGTGTATTATAGACATAGATCACCAGATGCAAGCAGATGGCGAAGTTCGTGCTTCTATAGACGGGCGGGGGCAAGGGGGCAATAAACCGCTCGACCGGCGACGTATCCGTCCGACCAGCGATTCGTTGGCACCTCTTCCAATACGGCGCGCGCTGCCCTTCGGCGGACTGGCCGCGACAAGAAAAAAGCGGCGCGACCGAGGCCGCACCGCTTCTTTGAATTCGAAGGTTAGGAAGTAGCTTAGCGAACCCGGCCGCGTTGGACCAAATTCACGATACCGAGGAGCACCACGGCACCGATAATTGCGATAATCAGTCCAGTGAGCGAAAACTCCTGAATGCTACCGGCGTAGCCGAGCGGCTGCGCGATCAGATTGCCAAGTACGGAACCGATGATACCAACCACGATATTCCAGAAAATACCCATCGAAGCATCGCGGTTCATCACCATGCTGGCAAGCCAGCCAGCGACACCGCCGACAATTATTGCAATAATCCATCCCATAATACTATCCTCCTGCTTTAGCATTCCGCTTGAAGTTACCGCTATAACGCGGCGCGGCTTCAATCGGTTCCCGTTCGTTTCTCGCCGGGAAAGCAGGATTACCGCAATTTGCTACGGATGGTCAAACAGGTGCCGCCAGCCATTTGGGCTGCGGTCGAAAAGCACGTCACTACTTGAAAACGGCGTGCTTAATATTTGAGCTGGCGCTCGTAAAGATCGCGGTAGTGCTGGATGCGGGTGACCCGCAGCCCCTGCATGCCCGACCGGTCGACCGCGCGTTGCCACGATGCGAATTCCTCGAGCGTCAGATTGTAGCGCTCCAGCACGTCGTCGATGGTCAGCAGGCCGCCGTTGACGGCCGCGACCACTTCCGCCTTGCGGCGCACGACCCAGCGCTTGGTGCTTGGCGGCGGCAAATCGTCGATCGTCAACGGTTCCCCGAGGGGGCCGATGACCTGCGCGGCGCGGATTTTCTGGTTCTCTATCATTTCAACTCTCGGTCGCCGGGGGTCATCAAATTCGGTTCATGCGAAGCGATAGGCCGCACGGCTTTGCGATCCGCTAAACCTTTGAGGTTAACGCCCTCCACTCCTTCATTAACCCAACCCGCGTGGCTGCGTATTGGTTCACCCGAATCGGCCAGCGTGCCGCACTGCCGGAGCGGCGATTCTGCGAGCGAGGAAAAATCCGCGGAGGGATGCGCCAAAACCTCCGCCAGAGTGCGCCGCAAGTCCCGCATCGCCGCGAGTCGCGCGGTGAGTTCCGACCATGCGACAGGCCTGAGCGGCGCCCGCTCAAGGTCCTCGGACTGTGTCCTTGCAAAGGCAAAATCACTGTTGGGCGTTTCGTTCATGCCGGTGGTCTTACCAGCGCGTTAGTCAAGATCAGGTAAAGCCCGGGTTTACCAGTAATTAGGAATCCCTAACGCTCCGGAAGCCTCGCTATTCCGCTCCCCTCTGGCCGTTGCGCGCGCAGATGTGTAAAGGGCGCGGCATGGATACCGCCGCCCTGTTTGATTCCGCACTGGATGCCGCCAGCCTGTTCGATCTGCCGCGCCCGGCGGCCGCGTGCCGGATCGTGGTTGCCATGTCGGGCGGGGTCGATTCCTCCGTGGTTGCCGCTTTGGCCGCGGCGACGGGGGCCGAAGTGATCGGTATCACCCTGCAGCTGTACGATTACGGCGCCGCGACGGGCCGCAAGGGTGCCTGCTGCGCGGGAGACGATATTAGCGACGCCCGCGCGGTGGCGGACCGGCTGGGCTTCGCGCATTACGTGTTCGACCATGAAAGCGCCTTCCGCGAGGAGGTGGTCGAAACTTTCGCCGACGCCTATCTTCAGGGCCGCACGCCGGTGCCGTGCATCCGCTGCAACATGGGGCCCAAATTCACCGACCTGCTGCGCATGGCGCGCGAACTGGGTGCGGATTGCCTTGCCACCGGCCACTATGTTCGCCGCCAGATGGGGCCGGCCGGGGCGGAACTGCACCGCGCGCTCGATCCGGCGCGGGACCAGTCCTATTTCCTCTACGCCACCACCGAAGCGCAGCTGGATTTCCTGCGCTTCCCCCTTGGCGGTTTGCCGAAATCGCAGGTTCGCGAGTTGGCGGAGCAGGCCGGTCTGCGCAACGCCGCCAAGCCGGACAGCCAGGACATCTGCTTCGTGCCCGACGGAGATTATGCGAAGATCGTTACCGCGCTCCGCCCCGAAGGCGCCCGGGCCGGGGCGATTGTCCATGCCGAAACCGGCGAAACGCTGGGCCGCCACAAGGGTGTGATCCATTTCACCGTAGGCCAGCGGCGCGGTCTCGATATCGGCGGCCAGCCGGAACCGCTTTATGTCACCGGTCTCGATGCGGACACCGCCGAAGTGCGGGTGGGGCCGAAGCGCCTGCTGGCGGTCGGTGCGGCGACAGTGATCGAAACCAACCGGATCGGCCCGCTGCCTGCGGTGCCCCTGACGGCCAAGGTGCGGTCTTTGTCGAAGCCAGTGCCGGTCACGCTGGAGGGCTCGCTCGGCGAGGGCGCGGCAGTCACGCTGCGCTTTGCCAATCCCGAGTTCGGCGTGGCCCCGGGTCAGGCGGCGGTGATCTATGCCGAAGAAAGGGTCGTCGGCGGCGGCTGGATCGATTCGACCCTGCCCGCCTGACCCTGCCCGCCTGACCCTGCCCGCCTGACATCGGTCAGCCCGGCGCTAGTCCTCCCACCGCTCCATCACGCAGCCATAGCCTTTGCGGTAAGTGGCAACCACCGGCGGCAGCAGCGGATAGCGAGCGGTAATGCTGCGGGCTTCCTCGTCCTCGCTGAGCGACACCAGCTCCATTCCGGCGAGCCGGTCCTTCTTGCAATCCTCCAGACTGCGCCCGCCGATATAGCGGCACGAACAGACCACATGCGCGCTGTAACCCGCCCCCGCCCCGGTATAGCCGAGGATCGGCGCGCGGTAGAACCACCCAAGCGCGGCCAGCACTGCGGCAAGCACCAGCAGCGCCCATGGCCAGCGCGATTTTCGCTTCCGGCTTGCGGACGAACGCGAACCTCTTCGCGCCGAAGGTGATTTCGGTTTAGTAATTGCCAAGCGGGAATCCTTGCGCAAATGGGGTTGGATGACGCGACGTTCCGTTCCCCATATCGCCAGCCTGGTGCTGCTGCCAAGCCTTGCCTTGATCATCGCCGGGTGCAGCAACACCGAGCCGCCACCCGAACCACTGACCGAAGAAGCCCTGGCAGCCGTCGCGGACAATCCGGGCGCCCCCAAAAAACAGCTGGCCCGGCAGATCGATGAATTGTTCACCGCGCCCGGTGTCGGCGAAACCCGCGCCATGGTGGTGATGCACGGCGGGACGATTGCGGCGGAACGCTATGCGCCAGGCTATGATGCCGAAACCCGTTTCGTGAGCTGGTCGATGGCCAAGACGGTCACCGCGGTGATGATCGGGATGCTGGTGGCGGATGGCCGGCTGCGGCTGGACGATACGCCGCCCTTGCCGCGCTGGCAGCGGCCGGGCGATCCGCGCGGCGAGATTACATTGCGGCAATTGCTCCAGATGCGGTCCGGCCTGCGCCACACCGAAGCGGGCAATCCGCCTTACGAATCTTCCGAAGTCCGGATGCTGTTCATGGACGGGCGGGACGACATGGCGGATTGGGCCTCCGCCCAGCCGCTGGAGGCGGAACCGGGTACCAAATTCGAATATTCGTCCAACACCACGGTGATCCTGGCCGCTATTGCCGCGCGGGTACTGACCGACAGCGAGGATCCCGAGACCCGCCGCAGGGCGGTCGACGATTACCTCCGCACCCGGCTGTTCGGCCCGCTTGGAATGGATTCGATGGTCCCCGAATACGATGCCAGCGGTACTCTGATCGGGGGCAGCCTGATCCACGGGACTGCGCGCGACTGGGCGAAATTCGGCGAATTCCTGCGCAACAAGGGCTCGGTCCGCGGCGCGCAGCTGATCCCCCGGACATGGATCGATTTCATGCGCGAGCCCAGCCCGCGGGCGGAATTCTACGGCGCGCAGACCTGGCTCAACCGCGATTCGGGCCTCGACCGCGACGACCAGCTGCCGGACCGCGGACCTGCCACGATGTTCGCCGCGATCGGTCACATGGGCCAATATGTGCTGGTGTCGCCGGACCAGAAACTCACCGTCGTGCGGCTCGGTCATTCCGATACCGAGCAGCGCAAGGCGATGCTGCAAGAACTGCTCGATGTGGTGGAACTCTACCCCGCGAGGTAGAAACTGCCCTCAACCACCGTTACGCAGGCCCCGCCGAGCCATGCGCGGTCGCCTTCGGGTTCCAGGGCGATGCGGCAGGTAAGGTCGCCGCCGCGCGCCGAGGCCTGATGTGCCGTGAAACTGCTGCGGCCCAGACGCCGGGTCCAGAAAGTGGTCAGCACCGCATGGGCCGATCCCGTCACGCTGTCTTCGTCCACCCCGCCCCCGGGCACGAACACCCGGCTGACCACATCGGTGCGGTCCCCCGGTGCGGTGCAGATGAACTGGTTCGGACCCAGATTGCCGAGCCCGCGAATATCCGGGGCGAGCGCGCGAACGGCCCGTTCGTCGGGATAGAGAAACAAATCGTAGCCCGCCGGATTGCGCCATACCTCCAGCGGCTCCGCGCCGAGAAGCGCCGCCGCTTCGGGCCACGCACCAAGCTCGACCGGGATCGCGGGCAGCGCCACTTCGTATCCCGCCAGGCTGCGGCGGACTTCCAGAATGCCGGCCTTGCGGGTACGGAACGTCACGCTTTCGCCGCCGTCACGGCCCAGCAGCACATGGCCCGAAGCGAGAGTGGCATGACCGCACAGCGCAATTTCCACGGCCGGGGTGAACCAGCGCAATTCCCAATCCGCCGCGCCGGTTTCGTCCTTCACCACGAAGGCGGTCTCGGCGAAATTGTTCTCCTCCCCGATCGCCTGCAGCACCTCGTCCGGTAGCCAGGCGTCAAGCGGCATCACCGCGGCCTGGTTGCCGGTGAAAGGCCGGTCGGCGAAGGCATCAACGTGCCAATATGGCAGCGTGTGGGTCATTGGTCTTTCTCCAGCTTGGCGAACTCGTCGGCTTCGACCAGCGTGTTGCCCGGTTCGTCCACATGGCCTTCGGGATCGATGTGGATCAGCAGTTCCATGTCGGGGAAATGGCTGCCGAGATCCTCCTCCACCCGTTCGATGATGTCGTGCGCCTGCTTGACGGTCATCGATTCCGGCAAATCGACATGAAACTGCACAAAATCGCGGTGGCCGCTGGTGCGGGTGCGCAAATCGTGGAGGTTGGTGAGTTCGGGGTGTCTGGCGGCCAGTTCAACGAACCGCTGGCGCTTTTCCTCCGGCCATTCACGGTCCATCAGATGGTCGATCGCCTCCATCGCGGCGCGCCATGCACCCCACAGCAGCCAGACGGCGATAGCGAGTCCGAACAGCGGGTCGGCCAAGGCAAACCCGGCGTATTGATCGAGCACCAACGCGGCAATGACCGCGACATTCAGCAG
>NZ_JAXMJI010000003.1:0-15718 GCF_034376665.1 Allopontixanthobacter sp.
CGCCAGCTTGATCGCATAATCGCCGAAACCCATGTCCTTGTAGACCAGATCGAGCAGGTCGCAGAACCTGGCGATCTCGTCGACGATCTGGTCCTCGCGGCAGAAGATATGCGCGTCGTCCTGCGTAAACTGCCGCACGCGCATCAGCCCGTGCAGCGCGCCGTGCGGTTCGTTGCGGTGGCAGCAGCCCATTTCGCCCAGCCGGATCGGCAGGTCGCGGTAGGAGGTGATGCCCTGCTTGAACACTAGCACATGCGCGGGGCAGTTCATCGGCTTGATCGCCATCCACTCGGCATCGGGCGCGACCACGGGGTGCGATCCGGCCGCGCTCTCGTCGACCTCCGGCACCATGTCGGGCACGGCGAACATGTTCTGCGCATATTTGCCCCAATGGCCGGATTGCTCCCACTGGCGGACATCCATCAGCTGCGGGGTCTTGATTTCGCGGTAGCCCCCGCCATCCATCATCCGGCGCATATAGGCTTCCAGCTCGCGCCAGATCCTGTAGCCCTTGGGATGCCAGAACACGCTGCCATGGGCTTCTTCCTGCAGGTGGAACAGATCCATCTCGCGGCCCAGCTTGCGGTGGTCGCGCTTGGCGGCTTCTTCCAGCCGCACGAGGTGCTCATTCAGCTGTTTCCTGTTCAGCCAGCCGGTGCCGTAAATGCGCGTCAGCTGCGCGTTCTTCTGGTCGCCGCGCCAATAGGCACCCGCCACGCGCATCAGCTTGAACGCCTGCGGATCGAGCTTGCCGGTGCTGGCAAGATGCGGGCCGCGGCACATATCCAGCCAGTCGTCTCCTGACCGATAGACCGTCAGTTCCTCGCCCTCGGGCAGTTGCTGCGCCCATTCGGCCTTGAAGCTCTCGCCGTCGGCCTGCCATTTGTCGATCAGTTGCTGACGGCTCCAGACCTCGCGCGTCAGCGGCTTGTCCGCCTGGATGATCTCGCGCATTTTTTCTTCGATCGCGGGCAGATCGTCCATCCCGAAGGGTTCGCGGCCCGCCGGGGCCATCACGTCATAATAAAACCCGTCATCGGTCGATGGGCCGAAGGTAATCTGCGTGCCGGGCCACAGCGCCTGGACCGCTTCGGCCAGCACATGGGCGTAATCGTGCCGGACGAGTTCGAGCGCGTCCGCTTCGTCCCGGCTGGTGATCAGTTCCAGCCGCGTATCGCCGTCGAACGGGCGCATGATATCGCGCACTTCGCCATCAATTCGCGCCGCCAGCGCAGCCTTCGCCAGGCCGGGTCCAATCGCGGCGGCGACATCGGCGGGCGTCGAGCCGCGGGGCATTTCGCGCACCGAGCCATCGGGCAGGCTGATCTTCAGCATTTCACTCATCGAAATTGTCTCACCTGTTCTTTGAGCGCGCCATGGCACAATGCAGCGCGCGCCGGAAGTCCGGTGTCGGGAGATTCTCAGCTTCGGGAGGTGACACCATGCCGCCCGAAACCGGGCGACGGTGGCTGCGGATCAGGCCGCGACCAACCGCCCCGGGGTGAACCGGGTGGTAGTGGTCGTGGTCAACGTGCGCATCTGCGTCATGCCGCAGCCATAGCAGCGGCGCCGCGCCGCATCAACCGACGTCGAGCGTCTGGCTGCCCGCCTCGCTGGTGATACGTTTCGTTCCGGCCAGCACGGTCGACCGGGTCTTGATCCCTTGCAGGAAGCGGTATTCGGTCGTGACCCGGGCCGGAGTGAGCTCGACCGCCATATAACCGCGCTGGCCGGTGTCCGCCCATTGCAGCTGCACATTGCCCGCAACCTGCCGCTCGGCGAAATCCTGCGGCTTGATCAGGGGCAGATAATACTCCGCGCCCGGCGATGTTACCGAATGCCCGGCGAATTCTATGCCCGCCGGCGCACCCGCCCGATCCAAGTTCGAGGCCCAGCCATTGTGACTGTCGCCCGCCAGCACGACCAGATTGGCGTCCGCATCCTGCGCCGCGCCGAGCAACCGGCTGCGCGCGGCGGGATAGCCGTCCCATGCATCCATATTGAACGGCAGCCCGGCCCGTGTGGCAGCGTTGACCACCTTCAGGCGCTGGCGGACATTGTCGGGCAGACTAGCGATCACCCCATCGAGATCGGGCAGCGACAGGGTCATGCTGGTCATCACCACTTGCTGCGCCAGCACTTGCCAAATCGTGCCCGCAGCGCGCGAATCGCGCATACCGCGGTAGAGCCAAGCCTCCTGCTCGGCACCCATCAGGCTGCGTTCCGGGTTGCGCCACGCACCGTCGCGGAAGGAATCGAGCGCAGCCGCCAGCCTGCCGGGATCGCCCTCCACTCCCTTGATGATATCCGAGACATCGAATGGCTTGTCACGGCCGACCAGCCGCGTTTCAAGCCGGAAGATCGTGGCCAGCGTGCCGATATCGTATTTCGCCCAGGGCTCGTCCGATATCGGCATCCATTCGCGGTAGGCCTGCATCGCCGCGCGCTTGCGGCCGTCCCACGAACCTTCGGTTTCCGGCTGGTGGTTTTCCGCCCCGTCCCGGTAAGCATCGTTCGCGCTCTCATGATCGTCCGGCACGGCGACCATCGGGAACAGCTGATGCAGCCGTTGCAGATCGGGATCGCTGCGATAGGTGGCGTAGCGCAGGCGGTAATCGGCCAATGCGACGATTTCCGACTGCGGCCCGAGCCGCCGTCCCGGAGGTGCATCCTTGACCTCGGGATAGGTGCCCGCGCCATATTCGTAGATGTAATCGCCGGTATGAATCACCAGGTCGGTCTGGTCGGTCTCCGCAATATGCGCATAGGCGTTGAACCAACCGAACCCGAAGTTGGAACAGCCCACTACGGCCAGGCGGAACCGCGCACTATCCCCCACCGGCAGGGTGCGGGTCCGCCCGATGTCCGACATCGCTCCGCCGGGGGCGATGAAGCGGTAATAATACCAGCGGTCGGGCTCCAGCCCGTTCGCCACGGACTTCACGCAGCCATCGCGATCGGGGCTGGACTGCACTTCCCCGCCAGAGACGACCTTGCCGAAATCGGCGGATTCGCTGACCTCGAAACGCAGCGTGGCGGCACCTTCCCCGGCGTAGCGCGTCCACAGGAGTACGTGAGTCGCCCCGGGCTCTCCGCTCGCCACGCCGTGCGTGAAGCCGCGCATGACGGACGCCGCAGCGGACAGCGGGATCGCTGCGAGCCCGGCCCCGAGCACCCCTGCTCGAAAAAGGCTTCGGCGGTCCAGCGACAAGGCATTACGGGACGGCTGGGTGGCTAGCGGGGGCTGGATCGTCATGAGGGGTGATCTACGTCGGATCGATGGCGGCTCCAAGTCGATTTTCGCGAACCAGCCTGCCGCTGCAATCGCAGGATTTGCTACCGATATGTCAATGGTGCTTGACTTTAACTCGCCACCAAGTAATGTTCCTTTACATAGTGGAAAGGACAATTGACGATGACCCAGATTCAGAAAGCCCTGCTGCTGGCTTCCGGCATGATCGCGCTGGCCGTACTTGCGGTATTCGATGTCGTGCCGGAGGAATTTGCCCAATTCGGCCCGATCGCGCTGCTCGCGATTTTCCCTTCCCTCTGGCTGGGCAAGTCCCGCGGTTGCTGGCCTTGGAAAGGCGGCCGTGCATGATCGAAACAGACGATCGTCCGCCACAGAAAGCCTATCTGCAGCGCATGGGGATCTCGATGGGCAGTTATCTGATCAGCCTTGGCGTCGGAGTGTATCTGGTATCGCGCGATCTGGTAGATGGCCCGGTGGTGTGGCTGTTGGCGCTGCTGCCGGGCCTGTCCATCGTCGGCGCCTTTTACGCCATCGGAAGGTTGATCCTCGACACGAAAGACGAATTCATCCGGATGTTGATCGTGCGGCAGTCGTTGATTGCGACCGGCTTTGCCTTGTCTGTGTCAACCGTATGGGGCTTCCTCGAAAATTTCGAGTTGGTCGGCCATGTCGATGCATATTGGGTCGCAATTCTGTGGTTCGTCGGATTCGTGATCGGAGCAATCTCCAACAAGCGCACCTATGACGCTTGGGGGCAGCTCAAATGAACAACCGGCTCAAGGTACTGCGCGCCGAACGCAACTGGAGCCAGCAGGATCTGGCACAGCGGCTGGCCGTGTCCCGCCAAAGCGTGAACGCGATCGAGACGGGCAAATACGACCCCTCGCTGCCTTTGGCCTTTCGTATTGCCGAAACCTTTGGTATGTCTATCGAGGCGATATTCCTGCGCGGCGGTGACCCGCCGCCAAGCTGAAGAGGGGGGATGAGACGATGCGAATCCTGACCTTGCTGGCAATCATGCTGCTGGCCGCATGCAACAATTCTGAGCCTGGCCGCGACAACACCGCCCCGCTGCATCTGCCGGAAATCTACTAAGCGGACGAACCGCCGCAGCAGCAACGGCTTGCTCCTGAACCTGCCTTGGGTGAAGAAGCGGTCCATGACCGATATCCAGTTTCACACCTTGCCCGGCCGCCGCCGCATCGCCTTTCGCCATGCCAAAGGGGCTGGTCCCGCACTGGTGTTCCTGCCGGGCTATATGTCCGACATGACCGGAAGCAAGGCTGCTGCCATGTTCGAGTGGGCGCGGGCGCAGGGCCGCAGTTGCCTGCTGCTGGATTATTCGGGCTGCGGCTCGAGTAGCGGCGATTTTGCCGAAGGTACGCTGTCAGCATGGCGAGACGAAGTGCTGGATCTGGTCGCAGCGAAATGCCCCGGACCGATTACGCTCGTCGGATCCTCCATGGGCGGCTGGCTGATGCTGCTGGTGGGCCTCGCGCTGGGTGATCGCCTCGCCGCAATGGTCGGAATCGCCGCGGCACCCGATTTTTCCGACTGGGGGTACGATGAAGAGCAGAAAGCCCGGCTGGAGCGCGGCGAGACGGTTCACGAGGACAATCCCTACGGCCCGGACTCCACACCGACCTACGCGAAGTTCTGGCATGACGCGCAGGCCAACCGGCGCCTTGACAGCGAAATCGCTATTTCCTGCCCGGTGCGCCTGCTGCACGGCCAGAACGATCGCGACGTCCCGTGGGAACTGAGCCTGCGGTTGGCGCAGCAGCTCCGTTCGGACGATATACAGGTAACGCTGGTAAAATCCGGCGACCATCGTTTGTCGCGCGATGAGGATATAGCCCTGCTGCTGGACACGGTTGCCCGGCTGCCAATAATCGCTTCACGCTCGTAATCCCTCCCGGAAACCATGCCCATGTCACTCCTGCTAGCCGCTCTCCTACAAGTCGGCGCTGCGCCCAACACCCAGCCGGCCTCTCCCATACCCGATGAATTGTGGGAGCAGCGACGACTCAACCGGGAAGCGGCCCGCGAGCGCGAGAATGCTGCCAGCCCTTCCGGCAACCGGCTGACCGAGTGCACCGCATTGATCGGGATCGATCCGGCGGCGGCTCGCGGCGAGGCCGGGCGCTGGCTGGAAACTGCCACGCTGAAGCAGAAATCGGACGCTGCGCAGTGCCTCGGCATGGCCGAAGCGGAGCTGGGCCAATGGGAAGGCGCGATCGCCGCGTTCGTCAGAGGGCGCGACATGGCAGTCCCCGGCGCGTTCGAAACGCGCGCGCGGCTGGGCACGATGGCAGGCAATGCGCAGCTGGCGACGGGCGATGCCGCGGCGGCTCTGGCGACGCTGGAACAGGCGGATAGCGATGCTGGCAGCGCCGGAGCCGACATTCTCAGGGGCGAAATCGCGCTCGACAGGGCGCAGGCGCTGGTGGCTCTGGGCCGCCCGGAAGAAGCGCAGTCCGCGCTCACGCTGGCGCGAACCGCGCTGCCCCATGATCCGCGGGCGTGGCTGCTGTCCGCCACCCTCGCGCGGCGGCTGGATATGCTGGAGGCAGGCCAGCGGTTTATCGAACAGGCGGGCTTACTGGCGCCAACCGATCCCGAAATCGGACTGGAGGCCGGAGTCATCGCGGTGCTGGCCGGACGCAGCGATTCCGCCCGCAGAAGCTGGAACTCGGTCATCGAAGCGGCCCCGGACAGTCCCTTTGCGCAGACCGCACGCGGTTACCTCGCCCAGCTTGGCGAACCCTGATCGAAGGAGCGGTGAAGGACGAAGCCAAAAATCCCCACACAGCGGCTTGCCGCCTTGGTGACATCGGACTATCCGTGAATTTATGCTGCACAGTGCAGTAACATTATAACAAGGCTGAGCGGCCTGCAGGAGCTGGACGGATGGGATCGAAGACCACCGCAACGACTCGAAAATCATCCTTCCCGGACGGTAAACTCACGGCGGCGCTGACCGCCCGAATCAGCGGTTCACTGCTGCCGGGCGACACGCCGTTCGCGCGCGACAAGGTCGCCGACGCTGCCGCCTTCCTGCTTGGCGCGTCGCTGAACCGGATGCCGGGAGAAGCGATCGTCACGCTGGTTTCGGCCAGCAACCAGCGCCGCTTCATGCGCATCGCCATCGTCAACGAAGACATGCCGTTCCTGGTCGATTCGGTTGCGGCCACCATCGCGGCGCAGGGCCTGTCGATCGACCGGCTGGTCCACCCGGTCATACCGGTCGAGCGGTCCGAAAGCGGCGAATTGCTGGCCATTCCCGCAGGCAAGACCGGCGATACCGTGCAGGAATCGATGATCTATATCGAAACCACGCGGATCGACGCGCGCCAGCGCCGCGACCTGGAAAAAGCAATTCGGGTAACCTTGGGCGATGTTCGCGCGGCGGTGAACGACTGGCAGAAGCTGCGCGACGCGATGCGGGCGGATGCCGATTTGTTGTCGGGCGAAGGCGCGGCCTTGCTGCGCTGGCTCGACGACGGAATGCTGACGCAGCTGGGCCACCTGACCCGGGGCCGCGACGGTTCGCTCAGCCAGTTGCTCGGGATCTGCCGCCGCAGCGCCAAGCAGATTCTGGCCGATTCGTCCTATGACCGGGCCTTCGCCTGGTTCGATCTGGCGCTGACCAGTAAAGCCAAGGCCAAGCGGCTGCTCGCGCCGTTGGTGATCAAGGCCAATTTGTTGTCGCAGGTGCACCGGCGCGTACCGCTGGATCTGTTCATCGTGCCGGTGGTAGCAGAGGGCAAGATTGCGGCGCTGTCGGTCCACGCTGGCGTGTGGACCAGCGCCGCTCTGGCTGCACCTCCCAGTGAGGTGCCGCGCCTGCGGACCCAGCTGACCGAGCTGACCGACAAATTCCACTTCGACAACAAGGGCCACGCCGGCAAGGCACTGTTCCACGCGCTGACCGCATTGCCGCACGATCTGATGATCAGTTTTCCCAAGGCCGACATCGAGCGGGTCGCCACCACCATGATGAGCCTGGTCGACCGGCCGCGCCCGCGCCTCGCAATGGTCCAGGCGGCCTTGTCGCGCCACCTGTTCGCCTTTGTCTGGCTGCCCCGCGACCTGCTGTCTACCCAGGTCCGCAAGCAGATCCAGAACCTGCTCGAAACCGGCGCCAATGCCGAATTGCTCGACTGGAGCCTGCAGGTCGAAGGCGGCAACCTGGCCATGCTGCGGTTCGTCCTCGATATTCGCAGCGGCCAGCCGGTAAAGAGCGAGAGCGAGCTCGAATCCGCCATGCAGAACATGCTGCGCGGCTGGGCCGAAGCGGTCGAAAGCGAACTTTCCGAACATCTCGAGGCCGGCCGCGCCGCGGCCATCGCGACGCGCTTCGCGGAAGCGTTTCCGCTAACCTACCGGAGCGAATACGGCGCGCCGGAAGCGGCGCTCGACATCCTGCGGATGCGCCACCTCACGTCAGCCGACTCAGGCGCGCCCACAGCGCAGGATGCCCAGCGCAGCGCCCGGCTGTATCACCTGGCAGGCGATCCGGAGGGCCAGTTGCGCCTGAAGATCTACGAACATTGCGGCACTTTGCCGCTGTCGGATTCGGTCCCCGCGCTGGAGAATTTCGGCTTCCGGGTGCTTGGCGAAACCCCGACCGTGCTGGACAAAGGCGAGTTGGGCGCGATTCATGATTTTACCCTGGCTTTGCCGGAGGGGGGCCGCGCCGCCGCATTGCTCGAACGCTCTGCCGCGATCGAACAGGCGATTTCCGCAGTGTTGAACGGTTCGGCGGAAGACGATCCGTTCAACCGCCTGGTCATCAGCACCGCCCTCTCCGCGACCGAGGCCGATTGGCTGCGCGCGTTCTTCCGCTATTTGCGGCAGGCGGGGATGAGCTTCACAATCTACACCGTGGTCGATGCACTCGGCCGCGCGCCCGCCGTTACGTCGGCGCTGATCGACCTGTTTACCGCGATGCACGATCCCGCGTTCGAAGGCGACCGGGAGGCGGCCGCCAGGAAGGCGGAGGCCGCCATTCGCCAAGGCCTGTCGCAGGTCACCGCGATCAACGACGATCGCCTGCTGCGCCTCTATCACGCCCTGATCGGCGCGATTCTGCGGACCAACGTCTTTACCGGCGCATCGGCCGAGGCTTTGGCGTTCAAAATCGAATCGAGGCTAGTCCCCAACCTGCCCAAACCGGTGCCGTGGCGGGAGATTTTCGTTTATTCGCGCCGGGTCGAGGGGATCCATCTGCGTGCCGGTCCGGTGGCGCGCGGCGGGCTGCGGTGGTCCGACCGGCGGGACGATTTCCGCACCGAAATCCTCGGCCTGATGAAAGCCCAGCGGGTCAAGAACGCCGTTATCGTGCCGACCGGCGCGAAAGGCGGCTTTTATCCCAAACTGCTGCCGTCCCAGGCGACCGACCGTGAGGCGTGGGCCGCCGAAGGCAAGGCCAGCTACGAGATTTTCATCCGTACGCTGCTGTCGATCACCGACAATATCGTCAACGACAAGGTGGTTCACCCGGAAGGCGTGGTGATCCATGACGGCGAGGACCCGTATTTCGTGGTCGCCGCCGACAAGAGCACGGCTACCTTTTCCGACATTGCCAACGGCATTGCGGAAGCCCGCGATTTCTGGCTCGACGACGCCTTCGCCAGCGGCGGTTCCAACGGCTATGACCACAAGGCCATGGGGATCACCGCCCGCGGCGCGTGGGTATCCGTCCAGCGCCACTTCCTGGAAATGGGCGTCGATGTGCAGAACGATCCGATCCGCGTCGTCGGCTGCGGCGACATGTCCGGCGATGTGTTCGGCAACGGAATGCTGCTGTCGCGGTCGATCAAACTGGTTGCCGCCTATGATCACCGCCACATCTTCATCGATCCCGCGCCCGACCCCGAGGCGAGCTGGAAGGAACGGGCGCGGATGTTCACCCTGCCCCGGTCGAGCTGGGAGGATTACGATGCCAGCCTGATTTCCAAGGGCGGCGGTGTCTACAGCCGTTCGCTGAAGCAGATTCCCTTGTCCCCGCAGGCCCGCAAGGCGCTCGGCATCGACGCCAAATCGATCGAGCCCGACGCGCTGATTTCCGCAATTCTTTCCGCACCGGTCGATCTGATCTGGTTCGGGGGGATCGGCACCTATGTCAAAAGTTCCGCAGAAAACAACATCGCGGTCGGCGATCCGGCGAACGACAGCCTGCGCGTCGATGCCGCCATGCTGCGCGCCAAGGTTATCGGCGAAGGGGCCAATCTGGGGATCACCCAGGCCGGACGGATCGAGTTCTCGATCCTCGGCGGACGCTGCAATACCGACTTTATCGACAATTCTGCCGGGGTCGATTGTTCGGACCACGAGGTCAATATCAAGATCGCGCTGGCCGCCGCCAAACGCAGCGGCAAGCTGTCCGAGAAAAAGCGCGTTGCGCTGCTGGCATCGATGACCGACGAAGTCGGGGCGATGGTGCTGGAGGACAACCGCCTGCAGGCGCTGATCCTGTCGATTGCGGAAACAGGCGGCGCGAAGTCGGCCGCGTCGCAAATCCGGCTGATCGAAACGCTGGAAGAGAAGGCCGATCTCGATCGCCGGACCCAGGGACTGGCGGATGGATCGACTCTCGCCCGCCGTGCCGCGGACGGAATCGGTCTGACCCGCCCCGAACTGGCGGTATTGCTGTCCTCCACCAAGCTGCTGCTGCAGGAAGCGATCGAGAAAAGTGCCCTGCCGGACGATCCGGCGATGGAAGAGGTCCTGATGACCTATTTCCCGGTCGCAATGCGCGAATCCTTCAAGGCGGAGATCCTCGGCCACGCGCTGCGGCGCGAAATCATTGCCACGGTGCTGGCCAACAAGGTGATCAATTGCCTCGGTCTGGTTCATCCCTTCGAGCTGGCCGAGGAAGAAAGCGCGCAGCTGGCGGAGGTCGCCAGTGCCTTTTTCGCAGCCGCCGAACTGTTCGATATCGATGCGCTGTGGGCCCAGCTCGACACGGCCGAATTGCCCGAAGCTGCCCGGTTGATGCTGTTCGAAAGGACCGCTTCTGCCATGCGCGGCCAGATGGCCGACCTGCTGCGGCGCGGCGCAAGTACGATGCGGCCGTCGCAGCTCGTCGCGGAACTGTCGCGCGGGGTGCATGAATTGTCCGACGCGAAGGACAGCCTGCTGGCCGCCGAAGCCCGCCAGCAATCGGCCAAGCTGCGCGCCAGTTTCATTGCCGCCGGCACGCCGGAGAAACTGGCAGCGCAAGTAGTCCATCTCTATGACATCGATGGGTCAGTGGGGCTTGCCAGCCTTTCACGCGATGCGGAAATCGGTGCGGCCGAGCTGACCCGCGCCTTTACCGATCTGGGTTCGATGCTCGGCCTCGACTGGGCACAGGGCACCGCTGCCCTGATGGAGCCGTCAGACGTGTGGGAGCGGCTGCTGGTTTCGGGACTCGCACGGGATTTCCAGCAGATGCGGCTTGAATTCCTGCGCCGGTTGTCACGCCGCAAGAACGCCAAGACCGATCCGGTTGGCGCGGTTGCCGCCTGGGCGGAAGACAATGCCGCGGCCATCCGCCAGTTCCGCGCGATGATCGGTCGGGCCCAGACACACAGTCCTGTCGCCCCGGCGGTATTGGCCCAGATCGCCAGCCAGGCGCGCAACGTGCTCGGTCGCTAGGCCGTGATTTCGACGTGGCTCCCGGACTTCGGGCGCCGGCTCACCAAAGCTTAATGGCTTGACCCGGCGCCGGATTGCGACAAACCACCCGGCATGGATCATGCAGATGTCATTATCGTGGGTACCGGCCACGGGGGCGCGCAGGCGGCCATTGCCCTTCGTCAGAACGGCTTCGAAGGGTCGGTAATCCTGCTGGGCCGGGAAAAGGACCCGCCCTACGAGCGCCCGCCTCTGTCGAAAGAATATTTCGCCGGAGAAAAACCGTTCGAACGGATCCAGATCCGTCCGGTCCAATTCTGGGCTGACAAGAGCATCGACCTGCGGCTCGGCTGTTACGTTGCCGAAGTCGACGGGATGAACCACACCATCACCCTGTCCGACGGCACGAAGCTGACCTATCGCAAGCTCATCTGGGCTGCGGGCGGCGATCCGCGGCGGCTGTCCTGCCCGGGAGCCGATCTTGCGGGAGTCCATTCGGTGCGGAACCGCGCCGATGTCGACCGAATGGTGGCCGAACTGGCTGGCGGTCCGAAGCGGGTGGTGGTCATCGGCGGGGGATATATCGGGCTTGAAGCCGCGGCAGTGCTGCGCAAGCTCGATCATCAGGTCGTGCTGGTCGAGGCGCTGCCGAGAGTCCTGGCGCGGGTAGCGGGGCAGGAATTGTCCGATTTCTACCAAGCGCAGCACCGCGCGCACGGGGTCGACCTGCGGTTGGAAACTACGGTCGACCGGCTGGAAGGAGATGGAGGCAAGGTCACCGGCGTAAGACTGGCGACTGGCGAAATCATTCCGGCAGACATGGTCGTGGTCGGGATCGGCATCGTTCCCGCCATCGGTCCGCTGATCGCTGCCGGTGCGGCGGGCGGCAACGGGGTGGATGTGGACGAATTCTGCCGCACCACGCTCGACGATATCTATGCCATCGGTGACTGCGCCGCCCACGCCAACCCTTACGCCGACAACGCCGTGATTCGGCTGGAATCGGTCCAGAACGCGCATGACATGGCGGCCACTGCGGCGCGCGCGATCTGCGGCGACAAGCAGCCCTACAACGCTTTTCCCTGGTTCTGGTCGAACCAGTATGATCTGAAATTGCAGACCGCGGGGCTGTCGCTGGATTACGACCAGACCGTGCTCCGCGGCGATCCCGATGCCGCCAAATTCTCGGTAATCTACCTCAAGGAAGGCCGCGTGATCGCGCTCGACTGCGTCAATTCGGTCAAGGATTATGTCCAGGGCCGCAAGCTGATTGAAGCGCGGCTGATGCCCGATCCGGACATTCTGGCGGATACCGAAACTCCGCTCAAGGAACTGCTCTAGGTTCCAGGCGGTCCAGAGCCCACCGGGCGGCTTCGGCGACCACCTCGTCCGGATCGCGGGTCAGCGCGCGCACCTGATTTGCCAGCGCGCGGTCGCCGCTGTTGCCCGCCGCGATCAGGCAATTGCGCACGAAGCGGTCGCGCCCGATCCGCTTGATCGGCGATCCGGAAAACAGGGCCCGAAAACCGGTATCGTCCAGCGCCAGCAGATCCGCCAGCGCCGGCGCGGCGAGTTCGGCGCGAGGCAGGAACGCCTTGTTGCGGGCCGCCGCATCGGCAAACTTGTTCCACGGACACACCGCCAGACAATCATCGCAGCCGTATATGCGGTTGCCCATGGCGACACGGAATTCCTCCGGAATCGGGCCTTTGTGCTCGATAGTGAGATAGGAAATGCACCGCCGCGCATCCAGCTGGTAGGGCGCGGGGAAAGCATCGGTCGGGCAGGCATCGTGACAGGCACGGCAGCTGCCGCACTGATCCTGATGCGGCGCGTCGGGCGCGAACGGCAGCGTGCAATAGATCGCGCCGAGGAACAGCCAGCTGCCATGCGCGGCGCTGACCAGGTTGGTGTGCTTGCCCTGCCAGCCAATTCCCGCCGCCTGCCCGAGCGGTTTTTCCATCACCGGCGCGGTATCGACGAAGACCTTCAGCTGCGGCTCGTCCAGCCCGCGCAGGCCGCATTCCGCCACCAGCCAGCGAGCCAGCGCCTTGAGCGCCTTTTTCACTGTGTCGTGATAATCGCCGCCTTGCGCATAGGTCGAAATCCGCGCCGTCCCCGGTTCGCTTTCGAGTGCCAGCGGATCGGCGGACGGGGCGTAGCTCATTCCCAGAGCGATCACACTGGCGGCTTCGGGCCACATGCTTTGCGGACCCTGCCGGACCGCAGCCCGCTCCTCCATCCACTCCATCGTGCCGTGATGGCCCGCGTCGAGCCATTCCCGCAGCCGGTTCGCCTGCAGCGGGTTGTCGTCCGCCGGCGCAAAGCCGATCGCCGCGAAGCCCAGCCGCCCGGCTTCGCGCACCATCGCTGTTTTCAGGCCGTCGATGACAGCGGCGTTAACCATTATTGGGGTTGCTCCCGTTCACGCACGGGGGTTAATCGGCGCGTATGGACATGATGCTAAGCGAAGCCACCGGTGCAGACAATCCCGCATCCGGAGGCAGGCTCGAGACTTCCCGCCCACTGGCGATAGAGGCGCGCGGGCTGGTCAAGCGGTTCGAAGGGACCACGGCGGTGGACGGGGTCGACCTGGCGGTTCCGGAAGGCGCGATTTACGGCATCCTGGGTCCAAATGGTGCGGGCAAGACGACCACGCTGCGGATACTGCTCGGCATCATCGACCCGGACGAAGGCGTGCGGCGGATATTCGGGCATGACCGCCCGCACGATATCGCGCAAATGATCGGCTATCTGCCCGAAGAACGCGGATTGTACCCTTCGATGAAGGCTTACGAAGCGATCGGCTTCCTCGGTGCCCTGCGCGGGCTTCCCCTGGCCGAAGGCAAGCGGCGCGGGCGCGAATTGCTGGAACGTAACGATCTCGGCCATGCCGCGGACCGGCAAATCCGCCAATTGTCGAAGGGCATGGCGCAAACCGTCCAACTGCTCGGAACGCTGGTGCACAAGCCGCGGCTGGTGGTGCTGGACGAACCGTTTTCAGGTCTCGACGCGATCAACCAGGGCAAGCTGGAGGCGATGATTCGCGAGCTTGCCGCCGAAGGGACGACAGTGATTTTCTCGACCCACGTCATCGCCCATGCCGAACGCCTGTGCGAAGGCGTCGCGATCATCGCCGGAGGCAAGGTTCCCTATGCGGGATCGGTGGACGAGGCGCGCGACCGGATTCCGGCGCAGGTCCGGCTGGAAACCCGCGCCAGCGAAGGCCGCTGGCGGGACGCCCTGCCCGCCGACGCCCGGCGTGAGGGGGATTTCTGGATGTTCTCGCTGCCCGAAAGCGGGATCGAACCGCTGCTGCGCGCGCTGATCGAAGGCGAAGCGGGAATCCTGTCGCTATCGATCGAGCGCGCCGGCCTGCACGATGCCTTCGTCCATATCGCCGGTGAAGCAGCCGCGCGCGCCTTGTCCGAACAATCCGCCGCGGAGGCCGCCCGATGAATCCTTCCGACACCTCCGGTGGGCACCGCAAGTCCCGCCTCAGCCTGTGGAGCGCAGCCTTCGTGATCGCCCGGCGCGATTTCCAGGCGATCCTGTTCAGCCGCGCCTTCCTGTTTTTCCTGCTGGGGCCGGTTTTCCTCCTCGCCGTCGGCGCGCTGTCGAGCGGCGTCGGCAGCCAGATTCGCGACGAGGCTATCGAAGCCGAGGTGGGCATCGCAATGAGTGCCCCCGATACCGCCGCGATGCTGGCCGCTCACAAGGCTCTGGCCGAGCAGCTCGGCCGGGCCATGCCGCCAATGGTCGCGGTCGAAATCCCGCGGCACGATGGCACCTTGCAGCAAGCCGCCGAGACGATTCTCGAGGAACGGCGCGGGAATTATGCGGCAATCGTCACCGGTTCCCCCTCGGCCCCGGTGATGACCGGAACCCTGGACCAGCTGAGGCGGCTCGGCGGCAGTGTGGCAGTGGTCGCCGCGGCGGCCATTGGCGAGGCGCCGACGCGTTTCCCCGAAATCGCGACGCGCGAAGTCGCCACGAGCGGCGCAAGCGCGAAGTCCAGCCGCGTGGTCACCGCGCAGATCAGCCAAATGCTCCTGTTCCTGCTGACCATGCTGCTGGCCGGCATGGTGCTGTCCAATCTGGTGGAGGAGAAGGGCAACAAGATCATCGAGGTTCTGGCCGCAGCAATCCCGATGGACGCGGTGTTCCTCGGCAAGCTCTTCGCGATGCTGGGCGTGTCGATGGTGGGCATCCTGGTCTGGGGTTCGGTCGCCGGCCTGCTGGTTCTGGCGTCCGGAGCCGATCTCGGCGCGCTGCCGCCCCCGGCCGTCGGGTGGCCGCTGTTCCTGCTGCTGGGCGTCGTCTATTTCTCCATGGGGTACCTGCTGCTCGGCTCGATCTTCCTGGCGATCGGATCGATGGCCGCGACGGTGCGCGAAGTGCAGACCCTGTCGATGCCGGTCACCATGCTGCAGTTGCTGGTGTTCTTTTTCGCCAGTTACGCCATGGCCAGGCCGGGTTCACCGATGGAAGTGGCTGCGGCCATCTTCCCGCTGTCATCCCCCTTTGCAATGATGGCCCGCGCGGCCCAGATGGAGGATCTGTGGCCCCATGCGCTCGCATTGCTGTGGCAGGTATTTGCGGTCGCAGTGTTCATCAAGGCAGGCGCTACGCTGTTCCGCAAACGCGTGATGAAGTCCGGTCCGCAGGGCGCAGCGGGCAAGCGGCGTTTCTGGCAGCGCAAGCCCGCAGCAGGCTGATGGGCGCTCCTGCGCCGCACGCATCAGCCGCTTGGCCGTAAACTAGGTCGCACTTTGCTACTTACTATTGACAACAGGGTAAGTAAGCGCAGGATGGCGCATAGCGATTGCCGGCCGGTCAGGC
>NZ_JAXMJI010000004.1:0-30333 GCF_034376665.1 Allopontixanthobacter sp.
AGCTTCGTGCCCAGGAACTGGGAAAAGACCTATTTCGAATGGATGGAGAATATCCAGCCCTGGTGCATCTCGCGCCAGCTCTGGTGGGGCCATCAGATTCCCGCGTGGTACGGACCGGACGGCAAGGTGTTCGTGGCCGAGACCGAGGAGGAAGCGGTCGGCAACGCGCTGCAGGGTGGATGCCAGCGCATTCACCCCGTGGCTGAACCGGTTATAGGCGATCACCGCCGGAATGGCCGCAAACAGGCCGATCGCTGTTGCAAACAGGGCTTCGGAAATGCCCGGAGCAACCACCGCGAGCGAGCTGTTCTGCTGTGCGCCGATCTGGAAAAAACTGTTCATGATCCCCCACACGGTGCCGAACAGGCCGACGAATGGAGCGACCGACCCGACCGTGGCGAGGAAATTGAGCCGTTCCGCCAGTGCGTCCGCTTCTTCCGCGACCTGGCTTTCCATCGCCCCGGCGAGGCGCTGGCGTGTGCCGTCGCGGTCCATCGCCTTGAGCTTGGCCGAGCTGCGCCATTCGGACATTGCTGCCGCGGCAATCCGGGCGGAAGGGATGTCGCGCCGCCCGGATTCCTTCATGAAGGCGTCGAAATCACTGGCGCGCCAGAACTCCTCCTCGAATTTGGCGCAGCGCCGCTTCACCGCGCCCAGCCGGAAGCTGAACGAGACGATGATCGTCCATACCCACACGCTGGCGATGAGCAGGCCGGCCATCACCAGCTGCACCACGATGTCGGCGTCGAGGAACAGTTTCACCGGATCGAGATGATCCGGCCCGCCGCTCATGGCAGGAGCGGCAGTCAGAATGGACAGGAGGGTCATGCAGGTTCTTCCGGGGCAAGGACTTGGGAAAAGGCATCCCGCCAGGCTTGCGGCTGGCGGCAGGGTAAACCGTCGGGACTGACGAAGCCGACGCGCAGATGTACCTCGGTCAGCAATTCGCCGCCGCGGAACGCGCGCTGGTGCATCCGGACCGAGGCAGCGCGAAGCTGCGTACAGGTGCTCAGGATCAGCACATCGTCATCCAGCTTGGCAGGGCAGAGATAGCGGATTTGAAGGTCGGCAACTGCATAGGCGCCCTGCCCCGCTTCGATCGCGGCGCGCTGGTCGATCTCCAGCCGCCGCAGCATATCGGACCGGGCGCGCTCGAACCAGCGCAGGTAATTGGCGTGATAGACGATGCCCGACAGATCGGTGTCTTCGTAATACACCCGCACCGCAAAATGGTGCAGCGAGCCGTCGAACCGGCCATCGTGGGGGGAAAGAAGCATCGACATGGACGCGCGGGCTCTAGCGTAGGGCGGACTCGCTCGGCAACAAATTCATGCAGGCGAGGGTGCAGTTTCGGCGAGCCGCCGCTGGCGCGGGATCAACGGCGGGATCGCTCAGCGGCGCGCGATCATCGGTCCCAGCGGTTCGCCGCCGAACAGATGGACGTGCAGATGCGGCACTTCCTGCCCGCCATGCGCGCCGACATTGGCGAGCAGGCGGAAACCGGGTTCGACCAGTCCATGGGTCCGGGCAATCTGGCCGACAGCGCGGACGAAACCGGCAATCTCCTCCGCCGGGGCCGTGGCCGAAAAATCGTCCCAGCTGACGTAGCGACCCTTTGGGATCACCAGAATATGCAACTTCGCCTGCGGATTGATATCGGAAAATGCGTAGGCCCATTCGTCTTCATAAACCTTCGATGACGGGATTTCGCCGCGCAGGATCTTTGCGAAGATGTTTTCGTCATCATACGGCTGGGTCGCATCTATCGGCATGGGCAATTCCTGTTCATTCGCTGCGAGACGCCTTTTCTTCGAGGCCGGAAGTGCCTTCCCGCCGGTCGAGTTCGGCCATGACTTCGGACAGCGGCACGCCTTTCTCAGCCAGCAACACGGTCAGATGAAACAGCAGATCCGCCGCCTCACCGACGAGTTCCTGACGTTCGCCGGACAACGCCGCGACAATCGTCTCCACTGCCTCTTCGCCCAGCTTGCGAGCGATGACCGGCAGGCCCCGTTCGTGTAATTGCGCGACATAGCTCGATGCGGGATCGGCGGTCAGTCGCTGCCGGATCGTGGTTTCGAGAGTTGTTAGCGTGTCCATCCCGCCGTCATGGATCGGCGGATGTGCCTGGTCAATCCTTCGGGGCGCGATCATCCCGCGAACGCTTGCTCCGCGCCGTGTGTCGGCCGATGATCAAGCCAGCGAGGCCCAGCCCCATTAACGCCAAGTTGCTTGGTTCGGAGATCTGGATGCCGTCCGCTGCGGAAGCCGGAGCAGCTAAAACCATGTGGGCAAGAATCAGCAGGCGGGAGATCATGCACCCCGTTCGCTCACACGCCCCGGTTCTGCAACCGCAAGCGCTGCCCGCGTCCCGCATCGGGACCGGTGATCGAATTGGAACTTAACCGCGCGCGGGCAACCCGGCGGCGCGCAAGGCACCATGCGCCTCGGCAATAGTGTAGGTCCCGAAATGAAAGATCGACGCCGCCAGCACCGCGCTCGCGTGGCCCTTGGTGACCCCTTCCACCAGATGATCGAGCGTCCCGACGCCGCCGCTGGCCACCACCGGCACCGACACGGCATCGGCAATGGTGCGGGTCAGTTCGAGATCGTAGCCCGCCTTGGTCCCGTCCCCGTCCATCGAGGTCACCAGCAATTCGCCTGCGCCCAGCTTTGCCAATTTGATCGCATGGTCCACCGCGTCGATCCCGGTCGCCTGCCGGCCGCCATGGGTAAAGATTTCCCACGTGCCCGGACCTGTCCTGCGGGCGTCGATGCTCGCGACGATACATTGGCTCCCGAACCTCTCGGCAATGTCAGCCACGATTTCTGGCCGCGTCACCGCCGCGCTGTTGACCGCAACCTTGTCCGCGCCCGCCAGAAGCAGCGCCCGCGCATCCTCCGCCGCGCGGACGCCGCCGCCGACGGTGAACGGCATAAAGCACACCTCCGCAGTGCGCCGGACGATATCGAGCAAGGTGCCGCGTCCCTCATGGGTGGCGGAAATGTCGAGGAAGCACAGCTCGTCCGCGCCCGCCGCATCATAGGCCTGCGCCTGCTCCACCGGGTCACCCGCGTCCTTCAGATCGACGAAATTGACGCCCTTCACCACGCGGCCCTCGGCCACGTCGAGACAGGGTATGACGCGAATGCGGACGGTCATAATCGAGTCAATCCGAAGAGCATTTGCGTCATTGATAAGAACAAAGCGAGAAGTGCGGTGTTAGCCAAAAGCATCAGATAATAGAAAATAGGTCTTTGTGCCTTTACAGAAACAAGGCGGTTTCCCCAACCGATCCGCCCCAAATAGGCGCCTTTCAAGGTGAGCCAGAATTGAGCTAATGAGACCAGCAAAAGCAGTGCAATGGCTAACCAAGTCGTAATCACGCCCGGGCCGCCATCGCCAGCGCCGCCGCCAGATCCAGCCGCCCGTCATACAGCGCGCGCCCGGTAATCACGCCTTCGATCCCCTCGCGCGCATGAAGCGACAGCATGTGGATATCGTCGAGACCCTTGACCCCGCCGCTTGCGATGACCGGCAGATCGGTCTGGCGGGCAAGCTCCACGGTCGCGTCGATGTTGCAGCCTTTCAGCATCCCGTCGCGGCCGATGTCGGTGAACAGCAGGCTGGCAACGCCGGCATCTTCGAACCTGCGGGCCATGTCCGCCACCGGCACATCCGACACATCGGCCCAACCGGCGGTCGCGACCATGCCGTCCTTCGCGTCCACCGCAACCACGATGCCGCCTTCGAACTCACGGGCCATGTCCTTGACAAATTGCGGGTCTTTCAGCGCCGCCGTCCCCATTACGACGCGCGCCACGCCGAGAGCGAACCAGCCCTCGACCGCTTCGGGCGTGCGGATGCCGCCGCCGAGTTGGACATAGCCGGGAAACGCTTCGATGATCGCTTCCACTGCCTCGCGGTTTTCCGCGCGGCCTGCGAAACTCCCGTCGAGATCGACGACGTGCAGATGCTCCGCCCCCGCCTCGGCGAACAGCATCGCCTGCGTCGCGGGATCGTCGCCATACACGGTCGCGCGGTCCATATCGCCCTCGGCCAGTCGGACGACCTGACCTTGCTTGAGATCGATTGCGGGAAAGACTATCAAGGCTTCCACTCCAAAAAGCGATTCAGCAGTCCCAGGCCATAGGCCTGACTCTTCTCCGGGTGGAACTGCACCCCGACAATATTGTCCCGCGCCACCGCCGCCACCAGCCCGCCCCCGTGGTCGGTCATCGCGGCAATATCATGGCCGCTGTCGGGCGCGAAATGGTAGGAATGGAGGAAATAGGCCTCCCCTTCCTCAATCAGGCGCGAATGGCGTTCATGCCCGGACTTCACGTGAGGCGTCAGCGCGACATCGTTCCAGCCCATGTGCGGCACCTTGATGGCAGGGTCGGTCACTTCGATCGCCCGGACTTCGCCGGCAATCCAGTCGAGCCCGTCGGTCACGCCGTGTTCCAGCCCGCGCGTCGCGAGCAGCTGCATCCCGACGCAAATGCCGAGAAACGGCACTCCATCGGCAAGCACCCGCGCCTCAAGCGCATCGACCATTCCGCTGATCACGCGCAGTCCGCTTGCACAGGCGCCAAAGGACCCCACGCCCGGCAGGACAATCCGGTCCGCCGCGCGCACCACCGCTGGATCGGCAGTAACCTGTACCCCGTTCGCCCCCGCGGCTCTCAGCGCATTGTGGACGGAATGGAGATTGCCTGCGCCGTAATCGACCAGAGCAATGGTCTCAGCCACCGAGCTGGCCCTTGGTGGAGGGAACCGCCCCGCCCTTGCGCGGATCGAGTTCGACTGCCTGCCGCATGGCGCGGGCAAAGCCCTTGTAGATAGATTCGCAGATATGGTGGTTGTTCTGCCCGTAAATCAGCTCGATATGCAGCGTGATCCCGGCGGCCTGCGCCACCGAATGGAACCAGTGCTCGATCAGTTCGGTATCCCATTCGCCGAGCCGGTCCTGGCTGAATCCCGCGCGCCACACCAGATAGGGGCGGCCCGAGATATCCAGCGCCACGCGCGCCAGCGTTTCGTCCATCGGCGAAAAGACACTGCCGTAACGGCCGATCCCCGCCTTGTCCCCCATCGCTTCGGACAGCGCCTGCCCCAGCGCAATCGCGCTGTCTTCGGTCGTGTGATGCTGGTCTATATGCAGGTCGCCATCGACCTTCATCACCACGTCTATGAGAGAATGGCGGGAAAACTGTTCCACCATGTGATCGAGAAACCCGATGCCGGTGGACACGTCATATGTGCCCGTCCCATCGAGATTTACCTCGATATGGATCCTGGTTTCGGTCGTATTCCGGACGATTTTGGCAGTGCGCATGGTGCGCCGCTATACTCCCCGATGGAGACGGTGCAACCAAAGACCGCCCTGCCGGCAAGGGATCGGGTGTTTTGGCGCTTTGCGTCTTGACCCGAAGGCCCGCCGACGCCACCTAGCAAGCACGATGAGTGACGAAGCGCCCGATAGCCTGATCCCCTACGATGAAATCGTGCAGGAGGCCCTGCGCGCCGTCGTGGGCCGGGTTCTGGGCGAGATTCAGGCGAATGGCAGCACCCTGCCCGGCAACCATCATTTCTACATCACCTTCAAGACTGGCGCGCCCGGCGTTTCCATTCCGCAGCACCTGCGCGAGCGGTTTCCCGATGAAATGACCATCGTCCTGCAGAACAAGTTCTGGGACCTGGGGGTGGACGAACACGGGTTTACCGTCGGCCTCAGCTTCAACCAGATGCCGGCCAAGCTGGACATCCCTTTTGCGGCGATTACCGCCTTTGTTGATCCGGCGGTCGACTTCGGCTTGCAATTCCAGGCGACGGTGGCGGACATGGCCCCCGAAATGCATGACGACGCGCAGAACGACGCGCCGGAACCGGGCGGCGAGGAAGCCGTTGAGAAGAAGGATGACGGCTCCAACGTCGTGACGGTCGATTTCGGCCGCAAGAAATAATCCGATCGGCCCGCGCGGCCGTTGATCGGCGCAAAACAGGCGGGTAAACTTATGGCCAGGAAAATCGCGAACAAGGCACCGACCGACCATACGGCGAAGAAATTTCGCGAGGCGGCCGACACTGTTGCTAAATCCGGCAACACGGTACCCGGACCAAGCACCAACCCCAATACCAATCTGATTATTCACGATATCGCGCTGCGAAGCGTTGGCCGGATTGTCCGCCTCACCCTTGAAAAGGGTCTGCTTTCCCGGCGCTATGATCCGAAGCAAGCCAAGGCGATGGTGGAAAACCGCTCCGTGATCCAGACACTTGCCGCATACGGCGTCACGAAACTGGCAACCCGCTCGCTGCCCGGCGCAGCATTTGTCGGCGGGGGTTTGCTGGCCAAGACATTGTATGATCGCAGCAAATCGCGCCGCGCCGCACAGCGCGCCGGGGACAAGGCGCTGGCCGAACAGGCCGAGGAATAAGTCGCACCGGCATTTTGCCGCAGCACTTGATTTTTCTGCCCGTCTTCGCCCAAGAGCGGACATGAGCGCTACATCGACTGATACACTGCATCGCCGCGGGCTGATGTTCATCCTGTCTTCCCCCTCGGGCGCGGGCAAGACCACGATTGCGCAGCGCATTCTGGAGAAAGACGGACAAATCCGTTTGTCGGTATCCTATACCACCCGCCCGATACGGCCCGGCGAGGTTCACGGCCGGGACTATTTCTTCGTTAATGTGGAAGATTTCAACCGCAAGGTCGAGGCCGGCGAATTCCTCGAATGGGCGGAGGTGTTCGGGCATCTCTACGGCACCCCCAAGGCAGAAATCAAAGGCGGACTGAAGGCAGGTCAGGATTATCTGTTCGATATCGACTGGCAGGGAACCCAGCAATTATACCAGCGGATGGAAGTGGATGTGGTCCGCGTATTCCTGTTGCCGCCGAGCATCGAGGAACTGCAGCGGCGCCTGGCGTCCCGCGGGACCGACAGCACCCAGGTCGTTGCGGACCGGATGGCCCGCGCGCGGTCCGAAATCAGCCACTGGGACGGCTATGATTATGTCGTGGTCAACGACGATATCGACGCCTGTTTCGACAAGGTCACCGGCATCCTCAATTCCGAACGCATGCGCCGCGCGCGCCAGACGGGTCTGGTGGATTTCGTCCGCGAATTGATGCGCTGAGGTCTGCCTCAGCCCAGCGCAATCAGGGCTGCGCGAAATGGCTCGGCAAATGCGCGTTGACCACGCCGCCGTCGATCGTCAGCGTATCGCCGATCACGTAATCGCCGGCCCGGCTGGCGAGGTAGATCGCCCCCGCCGCCATATCTTCCGCATTGCCGACCCGCTTCGCCGGGATACCCGCCGCGGCGGTATCCTCGTGATCCCGCGCCGCACGGTTCATCGCGCTGGGGAACGCGCCCGGGGCGATCGAAGTGACGATGATATGGTCCGGCACCAGTTCGGCAGCCAGCCGCCGGGTCAACTGGATCACCGCGGCTTTCGAAGCCTGATAGGGATAGGTCGGCCACGGGTTGATCCGCTGCCCGTCGATGCTCGAGATATTGATCACCTTGGCTGGCCGATCCGCGCTTGCGGCGGCTTTCAGCAAGCCATGCAGCTTTTGCGTCAGAAAAAACGGTGTCTTGACGTTCAAATCCATCGTCCGGTCCCAGCCCGCTTCGGTGAATTCATCGAACGGCTGGCCCCATGCGGCGCCGGCGTTGTTGACCAGGATATCCAGCCGGTCTTCGCGCTCGGCGATCTGGTCGGCAAGGCGCTGGATGCCCTCCATGTTCGAGATATCGCCCGGGAGGCCGATCACCTTGTCCCCGAATTCCTCGATCGTGGCGTTGATCTCGTCAACCTTGCGCGCGGTGATATAGACCTTCGCGCAGCCTGCGGCGAGGAAGCCTTCGACGATCATCTTGCCGATCCCGCGCGAACCGCCGGTGACCAGCGCGATACGGCCTTCGAGGCTGAAAAGTTCGGTGATTTTCATTGCTGTCTCTCCAAAAGCCTCAATAGCCGCTGAGCTGGGCGACCCGTTCGGCGTGGTAATACACATCGCCGAGGAATTCCTGCAGCGCGCGGTCGCGCTTCATATACAGGCCGATATCGTATTCGTCGGTCATCCCGATCCCGCCGTGCATCTGGACACCTTCGCGCACCGCCAGGCCCGCCGTCCGACCAACCTTGGCCTTGGCAACCGACACCATCAACGACGCGCTGGGTGCATCGGCATCGAGCAGTTGCTGCGCCTTGATTACCGCCGCGCGCGAGACTTCGACTTCGGAATAAAGATGGGCGGCGCGGTGCTGCAGAGCCTGGAATTCGCCGATCAGCTTGCCGAACTGCTTGCGCTGCTTGAGGTAATCGACGGTCATGTCCATCGCGCCCCGGGCAACCCCGACGCCCTCGGCAGCGGCGCCGATACGGCCCGCGTTGAGCATCCGCTCGAGGATCTCGCGCCCGCCATCGACCTCACCAATCACTGCACCGCCGTCGAGCTCGACATTGTCCAGCATCATATGCGTGGCCACCGAACTGTCGACCAGCTTGACGGCATCCTGATGAAGCCCGGCTGCGTCGCGCGGGACGGCGAACAGCGTGATCCCGTCCGCGTCCTCATCCGAGCCAGCGGTGCGCGCGGCAACGATTATCATGTCCGCACTGGCACCGTGAATGACGAAATCCTTCTTGCCGGACAGCTTGAAGCCGTTGCCCGATTTTTCGGCCCGGGTCGTGATCCGCTCGGGACGGTGTTTCGCGCCTTCATCGATCCCCACGGCAAAGATGCTTTCCCCGGTGAGAAGCCCGGGCAGATAGCGCCCGCGCAGATCCTCGCTGGCGCCGCCAAGCGCGGTCGCCGCCAATACGGAGCTGGTCAGGAACGGGGAAGGCGTGAGATTGCGGCCGATTTCCTCCAGCACGATCCCGGCCTCGACATGGCCCATGCCGAGACCGCCATCGCCTTCCGACACCAGGATTCCGGTGAAACCCATTTCGCCGAACTGCTTCCACAATTCGTGGCCGAAGCCGTCCTTGCAGCCGCTGTCGCGCCAGTGGCGAAGCTGTGTCTTGATCGCGCCTTCTTCGGCCATGAACTGGCGGGCGCTGTCGGCCAGCATCGTCTGATCGTCGTCGTAATACAATGGCATGGGAGCCGTCCTCTCGAAATTCTAATCCATCATCCCGGCGCAGGCCCGGATCGGTTGTACCAGGTCGTACCAGTTAGCTCGCGGCCCCGGCTTTCGCCAGGACGCGCGATCAAGTCTCAATCCCCCGGCAATTCCAGGATGCGCTTGGAAATCACGTTGAGCATCACTTCGCTGGTGCCGCCTTCGATGGAGTTCGCCTTGGTCCGCAGCCAGCCGCGCGAAGGTTTGCCACCGCTGGTTTCCTCGCTGTCCCACTCCAGGCTGCGGCTGCCGCCGACCGACATCATCAATTCGTGGCGGCGCTTGTTGAGTTCGGTCCCGACGTATTTCATCATGTTGGGCTGCGCGGGGTGCGCCTTGCCGACCTTGATCTCGTCGAGGAATTTCTCGCCCATCGCGCCGTAGGCCAGCGCATCGATGTCGAACATCGCCAGTTCGGCGCGCAGCATCGGATCGAGCTCGCCCCCGTCTTTGGCGGCATGGCGCTTCATTGTCGCCCCGATGGCGCTGGTCCGGTCCCCGCCGCCCGCGCCGGAAATCATCTCGCGTTCGTGGCCGAGCAGGTATTTCGCCACATCCCAGCCGCGGTTGATTTCGCCGACATGCTGGTCCTTGGGCACCTTCACATCGTCGAAGAAGGTTTCACAGAACGGGCTGTTGCCGCTGATCAGCAGGATCGGCTTGGTGCTGACGCCCGGGGTCATCATGTCGAACAGCATGAAGGTGATGCCCTGGTACTTGTTCGCCTTGTCGGTGCGGACAAGGCAGAAAATCCAGTCCGCTTCATCGGCATAGGAAGTCCAGATCTTCTGGCCGTTGACGACCCAGTGATCGCCCTTGTCTTCGCCGAAGGTTTGCATCGATACCAGGTCACTGCCCGACCCGGGTTCCGAATAGCCCTGGCACCAACGGATTTCGCCGCGAGCGATTTCGCCCAGGTAATGGACCTTCTGTTCTTCGGTGCCGAATTTCAGGAGTGCAGGGCCAAGCATCCAGATGCCGAAGCTGCTGAGCGGCGGACGCGCGCCGATCCGCGCCATTTCCTCGCGCAGGATCTTGGCTTCGGCCGGTTCCAGGCCCGCGCCGCCGTAAGCCTTCGGCCATGCGGGCACGGTGTAGCCCTTGGCAACGCAGGCTTCGAACCAGGATTTCTGCGCATCGTTCTTGAACTTCGCGTTGCGGCCGCCCCAATAGACGTCTTCCTCGTCACGAACTGGCTGGCGCATTTCCTCGGGGCAATTCGCCTCCAGCCAGGCGCGGGTTTCGCTGCGGAAAGTTTCCAGATCAGCCATGGGTCGGTCCTCTGCATAGGTGAATCGCGGACGCCGAATGCGTCTTCTTGCCGCAGAAACTAGGGTGATTCGCCCTCTTTACGCAAGCGTAAGCTGATTGTTTAACACACAAGCCACATTGCCGTAGCGTCATAACGCGCTCGTTGACCTGATCGCCGTTCCGCCTAAGCTGGCGGCGCGTCTTGGAGAGGACCAAACCCATGCTTGCCCCGACCAGAATCATGCCGGTATTTGCCGCTTGACCGCACCTGCCATCCCTGGATCGGCACCGCTGCCGATGCGCCTCAAGCTGGTTCACGGCTTCGGCGCCATGGCGTTCGGGGTAAAGGACAACGGCTTTTCGGTATTCCTGCTGCTGTATTACAATCAGGTGCTGGGCATGGATGCCAGCACCGTCAGCCTGGCGCTGTTCCTAGCGTTACTGATCGACGCCGTGATCGATCCGATCCTCGGCAATCTGGGCGACCGGACTTACACACGCTGGGGCCGCCGACTGCCGTGGCTGTATGCCTCCGCGCTGCCGCTGGCGGTGGCATGGGTGCTCCTGTGGTCCCCGCCCACACAGGCCGCCCCGAGTTTCGCGGGTCTGCTGGGCATTGCCGTCATGGTGCGGCTGCTGCTGTCTGCCTGCGAAGTGCCCTCGGTCGCCCTGGTGCCCGAACTGACCAGCGATTATGACGAGCGCACGACGCTGTTCCGTTATCGGTATCTGTTCGGCTGGATCGGCGGGCTCGGCATGATGCTGCTCGCCTACACCGTTTTCCTGCCGGGCGATGCGATGTTACAGCGCGAAGGGTACTATGCGTTCGGCCTGTTCGGCGCAGTAGTGATCTTCGTGTCCGTGGTCGGTTCCGCTCTCGGCCAGCACAGCCGGGTTGCCCGGCTTCCCGCGCAAAAGCCGCCGCCATTTTCAGTCGGCATTGCCTTTGCCGAAATCAGGGAAGCCTTCTCCGAGCGCGCCTTCCTGATTCTCGCGGCAGGTGCCGTGGGTGCCTACATCAGCCAGGGCATGACCTTTTCCATGACCCTGTATCTGTATAATTTTGTGTGGCAGTTTTCCGAAACCGCTTTCGTGATCTATCCGCTGGTGCTGTTTGCCAGCGTGGTGATCGTGTTCATGATCCTCGGGCCGCTGCACCGCAAATACGGCAAGCCCGCCACCGCCGTTTTCTCCACCATGTTCGCCCTGCTGTTCTGGACCATCCCCTATGTTCTGCGAATCGCGGGAATATGGCCCGAGATCGGCGGCACCGAATCCACCGCGCTGGTCTATGTTTTCGTGCTGGTCAGCAACGTTTTTGCCGTGATGGTAATGGTTTCAGGATCATCGATGGTCGCCGAAATCGTCGAAGCGTTCCAGGAACGCACCGGCCGCCGGGCGGAGGGGTCGTTTTATTCCGGTCACTGGTTCATCCAGAAATGCGCCACCGGCCTCGGCATCTTCCTCGCCGGCCTGATGGTCGAACTGGCGGGTATCCCGACGAACGCGCAGCCGGGTGAAGTGGCCGACAGTGTGCTCGACAACTTCACCATGCTGTACATCGGTGCTTCGGTGGTGCTGGGGCTGTTTTCCGCCTATTGGCTGGGGAAATTCCCGATCAACCGCGCCGATCACGAAGCCCGGCTTACCGCTCTTGAAGCGGCTGCCCGAAACGAATTGGCCAGCGGCACGCCCAACCCGTAAATATTCCGTAATTTTTCAAGAGGACCTATCCCATGGATTTCGATCTTACCGACCGGCAGACACATTGGCGCGATCAGGTGCGCCACTTCATCGACACCCATGTCCGCCCGCGCAACGGCGAATACAAGGCGCAGAAGGCCGAAGGCGAGCGGTGGAAAGTCCTGCCCGTCATCGAGGAGGAAAAGGCCCGCGCCAAGGCGCAGGGTATCTGGAACCTGTTCATGCCGCCGCAGGCCGGCCGCAGCCATGTGGACGACAGCTTCGAATTCGAAGGCCCGGGCCTGACCAATCTCGAATACGCCCTGTGCGCAGAAGAAATGGGCCGGATCGGCTGGGCCAGCGAAGTGTTCAACTGTTCCGCGCCCGATACCGGCAACATGGAAGTGTTCCACCGCTACGGCACGCGTGAACAGAAGGATCGCTATCTCGAGCCGCTGATGAACGGGGAGATCCGCAGCGCCTTCCTGATGACCGAACCGCGGGTGGCATCGTCCGATGCGACCAACATCGAATGCTCGATCGCGCGCGAGGGCGACGAATATGTGATCAACGGCCGCAAATGGTGGTCGTCGGGCGCGGGCGATCCGCGCTGCAAGGTCGCGATCGTCATGGGCAAGACCGATTTCGAAGCCAAGCGCCACCAGCAGCAGAGCATGATCCTGATGGATCTGGACGCCGAAGGTGTGGTGATCGAACGGTTCCTGCCGGTGTTCGGCTATGACGATGCGCCCCATGGCCACATGGAAATCGCGCTCAACGATGTCCGGGTGCCTGCCAGCAACATGCTACTGGGCGAAGGGCGCGGGTTCGAGATTGCGCAGGGCCGCCTCGGGCCGGGCCGCATTCATCATTGCATGCGCACCATCGGCGTCGCGGAAGAAGCGATCGCCAAGATGGCCAAGCGCCTGCAATCGCGGGTCGCTTTCGGCAAGCATCTCTACGAACATTCGATCTGGGAACAGCGCATCGCGCAGGCCCGGATCGATATCGAGATGACGCGTCTCCTGTGCCTCAAGGCAGCGGACATGATGGACAAGGTCGGCAACAAGGCCGCCGCGCAGGAAATCGCGATGATCAAGGTGCAGGCCCCCAACATGGCACTGCGCATCATCGACGATGCCATCCAGGCGCACGGCGGCGGCGGCGTATCGGACGATTACGGCCTCGCCGAAGCCTGGGCGCACCAGCGCACGCTCCGCCTCGCCGACGGACCCGACGAGGTTCACTGCCGCGCGATTGCCCGGATGGAATTCGCCCGCCATGCGCCGCAGCCCGGTGATGACAGCTTCAGTTCCGGCGATGTGGGTGTGTCACGGTAGGAAAGACGGACCATGAAGGCAGCAATACTCGAACAGGCAGGCAAGCCGCTGGTCATCGGCGAAGTGGATATCGCCGAGCCGGGCCCGCATGAAGTACTGATCCGGACGGCCGCCTGCGGGCTGTGCCATTCGGACCTGCATTTCATCGATGGGGCCTATCCCCATGCGATGCCGGCCATCCCGGGCCACGAGGCGGCGGGCGTGGTGATCAGCGTGGGCAGCGAGGTTCGCACGGTCAAACCGGGCGACCATGTGGTGACCTGCCTCAGCGCGTTCTGCGGCCACTGCGAATTCTGCGTCACTGGCCGCATGGCGCTGTGCCTGGGCGGCGACACGCGGCGGCAGAAAGAGGGCGGTGCGCGGTTGACTCGCGGCGCGGACAAGGAAGTCGTCAACCAGATGCTCAATCTGTCGGCCTTCGCCGAAAAGATGCTGGTGCACGAACACGCCTGCGTCGCGATCGACAAGGCTATGCCGATGGACCGGGCCGCGTTGCTCGGCTGTGCAGTGACCACGGGAGCAGGCGCAATCTTCAACGCCTGCAAGCTGGTGCCGGGCGAAGCTGTTGCGATTATCGGCTGCGGCGGGGTTGGTCTTGCGGCGATCAATGCAGCGCGGATAGCCGGCGCGGGCCAGGTCATTGCCGTCGATCCGGTGCCGGAAAAGCGGGAACTCGCCAAGGTTCTCGGCGCAACCCACGTCGTCGACGCCATGGCGCCAGACGCCGCACAGCAGATCATCGCCACCAGCGGCGGCGGCGTCCATCACGCCATCGAAGCGGTCGGACGGCAGGCCTCCGCCGATCTGGCGGTGGCTGTCTTGCGCCGCGGCGGAACGGCGACGATCCTGGGCATGATGCCGCTGGATTGCAAGGTTGGCCTCGGCGCAATGGATTTGCTGGGCGGCAAGAAACTCCAGGGCGCCATCATGGGAATGAACCATTTCCCGGTCGATTTGCCGCGGCTGGTGGATTTCTACCTCCGCGGCTTGCTCGATCTCGACACCCTGATCGCCGAGCGGATCACGCTTGACCGGATCAACGAAGGTTTTGACAGGATGCGGGCCGGAACCTCGGCACGCTCCGTCATCATCTTCGACACCTGAGGAATACGCCGCCAATGGATTACGAGAAGGAAATGGTCGGCACGATCGCCGTGCCCGAGAAAGACCGGCTCGACGAAGCGAAACTGACCGCGTGGATGGAAGCCAACGTCACCGGCTTTGCCGGCCCGCTCACCCTCACCAAGTTCAAGGGCGGTCAATCCAATCCGACCTACCGGATCGACACGCCGGGACAAAGCTATGTCCTGCGGCGCCAACCGTTCGGAACACTTCTGCCTTCCGCCCATGCCGTAGACCGCGAATATATGGCGATGGCGGCGCTTTATCCGACCGGGTTTCCGGTGCCCCGGCCATTTGGCCTGTGTGAGGATCCCGATGTGCTGGGGTCAAAATTCTTCGTGATGAGCCTCGCCGACGGGCGCTCGCTATGGGACGGGGCCTTGCCCAGCTGCCAGCCGGACGAACGCCGCGCGATCTATCATGCGATGATCGACACCATCGCGGACCTGCATTTGCAGAAGCCAGATGAGATCGGCCTCTCGGATTTCGGCAAGCCGAGCGATTATTGCGCCCGCCAGATCGCGCGCTGGTCCAAGCAGTACAAGCTGTCCGAAACCGAGACGATTCCGGAAATGGACCGGCTGATCGAATGGCTCCCTACCACCATTCCGCCGCAACACCGGAGCAGCATCGCGCACGGCGATTACCGGCTCGACAATTTGATCTTCCACAAGACGGAAGCCAGGATCATCGCGGTGCTGGATTGGGAACTGTCCACTCTGGGCGATCCGATCGCCGATTTTTCCTATCTGATGCTCAACTGGATCAGCCCGCCCGACGGGCGCGCCGGGATCGGCGGGCTGGACCATGCGGCGCTGGGCATTCCCACCATGGACGAAGCGGTCGCCCGCTATGTTGCGCGGACCGGCTTTCCGGTCCCGCCGATGGACTGGTATTTCGCCTTCAACCTGTTCCGGCTGGCCGGGATCATCCAGGGGATCAAGAAACGCGTGATCGACGGCACCGCGTCCAGCGCACACGCGCGGGAGATGTCCGACCGGGTGCTGCCGCTGGTCCAGCGCGCCTATGAATACGCCCGCAAAGCCGGGTTGAACTAGCTTTCTAGAAATCGCGCGCCCAGGTGACCGCGACACCGACATCATCGGGCGCGGAGGAATAATGGCCCGGGTCCTTGCGGTAGAACACGCTGGCCGCCGACCGCCCGTTCCACAGCGAACCGTGCCACGATAGCTCGCCGATCATCTCGGTCCCATCGGGCGATAGCGAGACGCGGCGCAGACCGAAGCCGGGGCTTTCGGTGACATAATCATAGCTTACCGGCAGATTGAGGTTCAACCCGCCGCCGGTTACCCGGAGCGGCTGCGATACCCTCAGACCGAAGGAATCACCGGGCTGGAACGTATCGCGGCGAACCATGTCCAGCGACCACGCCCGGCTGGAAAACCGCGACCCGCCCGCAACAAGCCCGCTTGCCCGCGCGCGGGTAAAGCCCTGACGAAATTCGCCGCCGAGCCGCAGCCCTGGCGTAATATCAACGCCGAAACTTGCATCGGCGAACAGCGTATCTGCGCCCGTTGCGCCAAATGCATCGTGAAAACGGGCCCCGAGCACGGTGTCGCTCTCGTCCATCCAGCTGAGGCTGAGCGCGGCCTCCACCGGGCCGATGCGGCGATCGGCGGCCAGGCCGAAGCTGCGGATTTCACGGGCGCGGTCCTGCTGCAAATCAGGAATGCCGCGACCGCCCGGCCGGATGAACCGCGCTTCGCCCGTCTCCGCGCTGACGGTAAAGCCCCATGCTCCGAACTGCTTGCGGATCGCAGCCGACATATCGTGGCTGCGCAGGAAGCCGGCATCCCCGCCCGCACCCCCCGCGATCAGGAAGGCGGGGCGGCTTTGCCCCTGCATCTGCACGACCAACCCTTCCGCGCTTTCCGAGAACGCGAAGCCGAGGCTGGTATCTGGCGCAATCTGCAGTGCGACCCGGGCGGCCAGCACCTGCGCCATGCGGGCGTCCTGCGGCGACAGGCGCAGCGGAGCCGGCTGGACCCCGTCGTTGCTGACCGTAAACGCCATCGCCACCGCGCCGCCGCCGCCGGAAACGCGGCGGCTGCTGGTATCGACAGCCCCTTGCAGTCGCGGACGAATGGCCGAGCCGCCTAGTCCGCGGCCTATGTCGTAATTATAGGCGCGGTCGTACCGGTCAGTGATGATCGCAGCCAGCGCAACATTGTCGAGCGCGCCGCCCATTGCAGGGGAGGCGAAGCCGGTCTCCTGACCAATAACGAGCGATGCGCTGCTGCCGGCGAGGCGGGTGGTGCCCTGCGGCGACAGCGCATTGGCAATGTCGAGGATTCCGCGGCCGAAAATCGTGTCGGTTCCAGCAGCGCCGGCATCACGCGCGGTCGTCAGCAGGATTTCGACGATTTCAGCCCCTGTGAGGTTGGGAAATGCCTGCGCCAACAGCGCAACCGCGCCGGAAATCTGCGGCGCGGCGAAGCTGGTGCCGGAAAACAAGGTGACGAACCGGTCACCGTTGGAGTCGGTCGTGATCCTGATCTCACCATTTTCGTACACGCAGCAAATGGCTTGTCCGCGTGCCGACAGGAACGACGCGGCTCCATTGCCCGCGCGGTTGCTGAAGGGCGAGAAATTGCCGTTTTCGTCCACCGATCCGGCAATGATTACATTGTCTCCGCCCGCCACAAGCAGACCGGCAGCGAACGGGTCGGGCTGATCGGGATTGGTCCCGCCGTCGGTGCTGTCCCCGTCGTTACCCGCGGCAACGATGATTACCACCCCGGCAGCCGCCGCTCTCGCCACCGCGGCGTTGAGGGTAGCGCTCGGGCTTCCGCCGCCCAGGCTCAGATTTATCACCTTGGCACCGGCGGCAACGGCAAGGTCGACACCTGCCGCAATGTCGCGGTCGAAGAACACACACCCATCCAGCGTTTCGTCGGTTTCGGTAGCGCAGCTTCCCGGATTGTCCGCCCGCAGCGCCATGATTGTCGCCTCGTAAGCGATTCCTACAACTCCCAGGCCGTTAAACCCGGCCGCCGCGACCAGCGCCACATTGGTGCCGTGATCGTCTTCCGCTTGAAAACCGCGGGAGCCTGCCACATCAGCGGAACTCGCGCTGATCCGGCCGGTAAATTCGGGATTGGTGGCGTCGATCCCGGTGTCGATGATCGCGATGGTCGAACCTCGACCCGAAATGCCGGCAGTCCATGCGCTGACCGCGCCATGAAACTCCGGACCATCGGAACGCCGCGTTTCCGCAGTGTTGAAATTGGTCGCGGGCGGAGTTGGGGTCGGTGTAGGAGTCGGGGTCGGGGTCGGAGCTGGAGTAGGTGTGGGGGTCGGGGCGGGCTGGGGCAGTGGCCGGCTCGAGATGCCGCCACCCCCTCCCCCGCACGCGGTCAGGATCGTCAGTGCTGCCAGTGCAGAGCCCATTCGCAGCCGCGCAGGGGGGCGAGTGGATGGTGTAGTCCCGGACATGTTCGACCCTCCTGATCTGGCCCACCGTTACTGCACCGCTGGTAACCGCCAGATGAACACCGCACAATGCAGGGGCAGCGGGGCATTGGATTGCCGCGCCGCGATACACTTGCCCGCGCCCACGGGTGCCGCTAGCAGCCAGAGAGACAAACCATAATTCGGGAAACACCACCGATGCCCAACGCACTTGAATCCGCCATCGAAGCCGCATGGGAAAGCCGCACCGACGTGACCCCCGCCAGCAGCGATGTGGCGGAGGTGGTCAACGCGGCGCTGGATAAGCTCGACAGCGGCAGCGCGCGCGTTGCCGAGCCGGATGGCGCAGGGGGCTGGAAGGTCAACCAATGGCTCAAGAAGGCGGTCCTGCTGTCCTTCCGCCTCAACGACAATGCGGTCATGGAATACGGTGCGGCCGGCGCGCCTGCGTTCGACAAGGTGCCGTCCAAATTCGCCGGTTGGGGCGAAAACCGCTTTCGCGACGCGGGATTCCGCGTGGTCCCCGGCGCGGTGGCGCGGCGCGGAAGCTTCATCGGCCGGAACGCGGTGCTGATGCCGAGCTTCATCAATATCGGTGCCTTTGTCGATGAAGGTGCAATGATCGATACCTGGGCCACTGTCGGCAGCTGCGCGCAGATCGGCAAGAATGTGCATATTTCCGGCGGCGCGGGTATTGGCGGCGTGCTGGAACCGCTGCAGGCCGGACCCGTGGTGATCGAGGACGGCGCGTTTATCGGCGCGCGTTCCGAAGTTGCCGAAGGGGTGATTGTCGGCACCGGCGCGGTTCTGTCCATGGGCGTCTATCTCGGTGCGTCGACCAAGATTGTCGACCGGGCCACGGGCGAGGTTCACATCGGCCGCGTACCGCCTTATGCGGTGGTGGTGCCGGGTGCTTTGCCGGGCAAACCACTGCCCGATGGCAGCATGGGGCCATCGCTTTACTGCGCAGTGATCGTCAAGACCGTCGATGCGCAGACCCGCGCGAAAACCGGGATAAACGAACTTTTGCGGGACTGATCGGACGCGACGGAAGCGGAACCTTGTGATAGGATACCCGTTGGACGCAGCATGGACAGGCCGCCTGTTGGCCGCTGAATAGGGGATACGATCTGATGGAACGCCGAGGGGATGAAACACATCTGGACACCGATGAAGCGCGCGGCGGTGAATCCACCGGCGTGATGCGCTGGGTGCTGGCGATCAGCCTGTTGCTGGCCATCGCACTTCTGTCGGCAATCTGGATGTTTGGTGCCTGGACGCAGGACGATGAGGGCAGCCGGGCGACCGTCAACGGAACGCAGCCGACGATTGAAGACGGTTCGTCGGATACCGACAGCATCGTCAGCGAAAATGCGGACGAGATCGATGCTGTGGAAGCGCAGCAGGTTCCTCCCGGACGGCTTGAGAACGAAACAACGCCTGAATAGAGCTAAAGCAGCGGTACATTAGCCACTTCCGAACCAAGCGCCGACTGAGAAAACTCTTCTATTCCGGCACCGGCGTTTCGATCGGTGCCATGTCGGTGACGCTCGCCGCATAGGCCTCTGCGCTGCGCATCACCCGCATCATGTTCCGAAACGAAATCTTTTCCAGATCCGCCTGAGAATATCCGCGCCGGGCAAGTTCGGCGAATAAGGCGGGATAGCCGCTGACGTCCTCCATTCCGACCGGACCGGTGGGCATCCCGTCGTAATCGCCGCCAATCCCGATGTGGTCGATCCCGGCCAGCCGCCGCACATGATCGATATGGTTCGCCATGTCGGCAATCGTCGCCAGCGGCACCGGGTTCGCTTCGTCCCATGCGGCCATCGCGCTGGTAACCGCTTCGGGCTGGCCCTGCCACAACGCGGTCAGCCGGGCCTGCTGCGCCTGGCGTTCCCCGAACCATTGCCGAGCGTCTTCGCTGAGAAAGCCGGGCAGGCCCACCACCATCACGATACCGCCGTTGCCCGGCATCCGCCGCAGCACGCTGTCGGGCACATTGCGTGCGTGACCGTTGACAGCCCGCGCACCGGAATGGCTGAAGATCACCGGTGCCGTGACCGTATCCAGCGCATCATGCATGGTGGCCTCGCTCACATGGCTGAGATCGACCAGCATTCCCAAACGGTTCATTTCCCGCACCACATCCCTGCCGAAATCGGTCAGGCCGTCATGCGCGGGCGCGTCCGTGGCGCTATCCGCCCAAGGGGTATTCTTCGAGTGGGTCAGCGTCATATAGCGCGCACCGATGGCGTACATCTGGCGCAGCACCGCCAGGCTCGATCCGATCGAATGGCCGCCCTCCATCCCGATCAGGCTGGCAATCTTGCCCTGCGCCATCGCCGCTTCGACCTCGTCCGCGGTCAGCGCCAGCGCAAGATCATCCGGATAGCGCCGGATCAGCCGGTGGGTCACGTCGATCTGCTCGATGGTCGCTTGCACCGCCTCGGGCTCTTCGAGATCGGCGGAGACATAGACAGACCAGAACTGCGCCCCGACCTTGCCCTCCTTCAGGCGCGCGAGATCGGTATGCATCGTGCGCCCTTCGGAATGTTCGGGGCCGGTGTCGGTGGTATCCTCGAAATCGAAATCCCCGATGACATTGCGCCACCGCCCCCGCAGCTGGATCGGGACATCGTTATGCCCGTCCCACACCGGCGCAGCCTCCAGCGCAGCCGCCGCAACTTCCTCCGGTGTCTGCCCTGCGGCAGGCCCGGTGTGCAGGGCGACAAGAGCAAGCGGCAGCAAGACGGCGCAATATTTCATGGCGATGATGGTTCCCTGAAGTGACGCCAGGATGATGCACGATTTTTCAAGGAATGCCAGCGACGAGCAAGGATGATTTTGCGCACAAACCCATGGACCGATTTGCATGCTGACGGCGGTGCGCGCTGTCGCAAACGCTTCTCCCATGTATAAGCACTGCTGGACGGGGCATGTTTTAAAGGAATTGTACGATGATGCAGGCAAAATGGAACGGGCAGGTCATCGCCCGGTCGGACGATACTGTAGTGGTCGAAGGCAATCATTACTTCCCGCTTGATGCAGTGGAGGACGGCGTGCTGGTAGAAAGCGCCACAACGTCCGTCTGTCCGTGGAAGGGCACGGCCAGTTATTACTCGGTCTCGGCGGGCGGTGATCTGAACAAGGACGCCGCGTGGTACTACCCCGATCCGAAGGAAAAGGCGGCCCACATCAAGGGCCGCGTCGCGTTCTGGAAGGGCGTGGAAGTCTCCGAGGCATGATCCGGACTGCCGCCATTGTGCTGCTGGCGGTGTTCTACGGCGTCGCTGGATATTTCCATCTGGCAAACCCGCCTCCGTTCCTGACGATTACCCCCTTGTGGGTGCCGTGGCCGGAAGCGGTGGTGCTGGGTACCGGGATTGCCGAACTGCTCGGCGCGGCGGGGCTGGTCCAGCCGTGGTCGAAGACACTGCGGCGGGCGGCGGGGATTGGGCTGGCGCTCTACGCACTGTGCGTGTGGCCGGCCAACATCAACCATTTTGCGATGGATATGGCGCGCGGCGATGGCGGAGCGGGTCTCGCCTATCATATACCCCGGATGATCGCGCAGCCCCTGATCATCTGGCTATCCCTGTGGGCGAGCGGAGCAACCGACTGGCCGTTCCGCTCGCGCAAGGTCTAAGGGCGCAGCGATTAACGCCGCGCCCGTAAAAATCAGGTGAGGTGCTTCGACACCGCAGCCGTCATCTTGAACATCGAAATCTGGTCCTTGCCGATGACCGGCGCCAGCTTGGCATCGGGATTGATCTGGCGCTTGTCCTTGCTGTCCTGCAGATTGTGAGCCTTGATGTACTCCCAGATCTTGGACGTCACCTGAGCGCGGGTCATCGGGCCCTTGCCGATCACGTTTTCAAGGTCACCCGAGAGAGTTACGGGTTTCTGTAGTGCGTTGTTCTTGCCAGCCATTTTATGTTCCTTTCATGTTGGCGTATTCGATCTGTATCCGGCAACTCACCATGCCGGCGTATCAGATATCCTCCTCATCCCACGCTTCGTCTTCTTCCTCATGCCGGGCGTAGGTCCCGGTAAGCACGGCAGCACCGATGACATGGCCGTTCATGGCCGCCACCAGCTCGTTCCGCGTTGCCCCTGGCATCAGGGTCAGCGGGAGATCGAGAGCGTAGAGCTGAAACACGTAGTCATGGGCTGCCTCCCCTTCCGGCGGATCGGGCAGCAGCCATTCCGAATTTTTCATGGCGTTCTTGCCCACGCGCGGCGGCACTTCGCCTTCCAGCAGCTTGCCCTTCTGGCCCGGAAGACCCCACACCAGCCAGTGGCAGGCCGGAACATCGCCCGGAGCATCCGGATCCTCGACGATCAGCACCAGTTCCTGGGTTCCTGGCGGAGGGGCGTTCCATTCCAGCGGCGGGGCAACCGCGTCTTCTTCCTGCGCGGTAAAGCTGGGGTCCAACTCCCCGCCATCGGCGAAGGCCGGGCTGGTGAGCGCAAAGCCCCCGCGCCCCAGTTCCCGCTCGCCCGCCATCGCTGCAACCGTCAGCTTGCCATGCCCGTCACGGACATTCTTCAGCGAGGATGCAAGCCAGGCAGGAACGGATTGAGGCATCGAAGACATTCTCCCTTGGCGGACTGCTCTAGGACGATTGGCGGCGAGCGGCGAGTGTTCAAGGCGCAAAATTCAGGGTTTTCCACTGGACCGAGACAAAATTAGGCCGAATTTCCATATCTTTCTATCCGTAAAGCTGAAAAATGGGGGTTCGGACTTGCTCACGACTCGTTCACGAGACATCGGCAAGACAGCAAAACGGGCCGCAGATTGTCGGCCGAGGCGTAGATTGGCGGGAGCAGACGGACTATGCGCATGGGTCGCACTTCATTCACCATCGGGCTGGTAGCGGCGCTGAGCGCCTGCGGCGGAGGCGGTTCCTCCAGCCCGGGTCCGATCGGCGGCGGCGGCACGCCGACCCCCACCCCCACAACTTCGGCGTGCTCGCTCGCCAACCGGCAGCAGTTCGTTCGCAATGTGCTGAATGAATGGTATCTGTTCCCGGACGAACTCGACACCAGCGTGAACCCGGCCAGTTTCAGCGACGTCCAGAGCTACATCGATGCTTTGGTCGCACCGGCGCGGGCCAGTTCCAAGGACCGGTTCTTCACCTTCATCACCTCGATTGCGGAGGAAAACGCATTCTTCGAATCCGGGTCCAGCGCCGGGTTCGGAATCCGCCTGGGGTATGATACCTCGGCCAACCGGGTGTTCGTGATCGAAGCGTTCGAAGGCGCTCCCGGCCTGCCCGCGGGGTTCGACCGCGGAGTCGAACTGCTGTCGGTCGGTACCAGCGCCGCAACTCTCCAGACCATATCCTCCCTGATGGCATCGGGCGGCCCGCAGGCCGTGATCAATGCGCTGGGGCCTTCTACTGTCGGCCTTACCCGGGTGTTCAGCATCCGCGAGACGAACGGAACGACGCGCCAGGTGAGCGTCACAAAAGCAGAATTTGAACTCGATCCGGTGTCCAACCGCTACGGCGCCAAGGTGATCAACGACGGGGGCAAACTGGTCGGCTATCTCAACCTGCGGACCTTCATCAGCACCGCCGACCCGGATTTGCGCGCTGCCTTCAACTCGTTCCGCACGCAGGGCGTGACCGAGGTGATCGTCGATTTCCGCTACAACGGCGGCGGACTGGTCAGCACCGCCGAACTGATGGGCGACCTGCTTGGCGCTGCCAATGTCGGGCAGGTGTTCAGCTTTACAACGCTGCGCGCATCCAAGGCGTCCGAGAACGAAACCGACCTGTTCGGTGCCCAGCCCGAGGCGATCGCTGCAACCAAGATTGCCTTCATCGGGCGCGGGGGGACAGCTTCGGCCAGCGAGTTGGTGACCAATGCCTTCATTCCCTATCTCAACAACAATATGGCGCTGGTGGGGGCGAATACCTTCGGTAAACCCGTCGGCCAGTTCGGCTTCGACCTGACTGCCTGCGATGACCGGTTACGCGCGGTTACCTTCAAGACGGAAAATGCCAACCGACAAGGCGAATATTTTACCGGATTGGCCTCTGTGGTGCCGAACACCTGCCGCGCAAATGACGATATCAGCGTGCAATTGGGCGATCCGGCAGAGGCATCCATAGCCGTCGCACTGGATTTCCTCGCAGGGCGTAGCTGCACACCGATAGCCGGGACCACCGGCGTACAAGGTGCGCAGGCCGTCGCTCCGGCGCGGATCCTGCTCCAGCCAGACAGTCCAACGCCTGCGCAGCGTGAAGTACCGGGATTGTTTTAAATTCGGCCGCTTTGGCGTAGAATCAGGCGATGACGCACCGCCAATTCACCAGCTTTGCCGAATTCTGGCCATTCTATCTGCGGGAACACAGCAAGCCGCAGACGCGGGCGTTGCATTATATCGGCACCACACTGGTTGTTGTGGTGGCGATCTATGCGCTGGTTACGGCGCAATACGGGTGGTTTGCGGCGATGCCATTGGCAGGGTATTTCTTCGCGTGGCTCGCGCATTTCACGGTCGAGAAAAACCGTCCGGCTACCTTTACCTATCCGCTATGGTCGCTCGCAGCGGATTTCAGGATGTGGTGGCTGTGGCTGACCGGTCGGATGGGCAAGGAATTGCGCATGGCCGGGATCACCCGAAGTGAAGCGGAGCATGGGCCGGAGCAATAGCTCCTGCCTGAATTATTCTGCAGGTTCGGTCGCTTCAATCGCAGCCGCGGCGGTGGCGCGCTGCTGGGCAGCCAGTGCTTCGGCTTCGCGCCGTTCGGCACGGGCCTTGTCGGCGATCTTGCGTTCGCGATCGGTTTCGCGGGCACGGTCAGCCATCTCGCGCCAGGCGGATTCGGACCGGAGCGCACGTTCGCGGACATTCGCAAGTGTGGCAGCCTGGGCTTCCTTGGCGGCAGCTTCGGCGCGTTCCTGGTAAAATTCGAAGGACTGGCTCATTCGGTACTTCCCGGGAAATTGGAGGTTTGGATTAGTCGATGTGAAACCGGGGGCAGCAGCGCTATGCCACCGCCCCCGGTTCCGACTGAATCCGATCAGGCGTTCGTCAGATTGACCGCGGAGGTCTTTCCGTTACGGCCGGTTTCCAGCTCGTAATTTACGCGTTGTTCTTTATCGAGCGTCTGCATTCCTGCAGCGTGCACAGCAGTAATATGGACGAAGGCGTCATCGCCGCCGTCTTCTGGCTGGATAAAGCCGAAGCCCTTGTCGGTATTGAAGAACTTGACTGTTCCGGTAGGCATAGTTGTTTCCCTTCGAGAAACGGAGTGTTCCCGCGCGCAGTATTGCAACGCGGAAGTGCTTTAGGTCGTTTCGAAAGAGGAAGTCGTCGCTGTTGGCCAAATGTTTCCAGATGACCGGTATCGTCGAAGTCCGTCGTGTTTTCGACGTCAGCCCGAAGGGCATAGCACATAAGGTTGGAAAAACATAATTCTAAAAGCAATCGGGGATTTGAACCATCTGACCGCCGGGCGTATGCTGGGTTCTTCCGACGTTCGCGCTGCAGAAGGAATGGACAATGGATGATCAGGAAACGGCAATCCCCTCCGCTGCCGGTCGCTGCCTGTGCGGCGCGGTCGGTATAGACCTGGCTGATGTCCGGCCGCAGGTGGAGGTGTGCCACTGCAGCATGTGCCGGCAATGGGGCGGCGCGCCGTTCATGGGCGTAAGCGCGGCATCCTTCGTCATTACCGGCCAGGACAATGTCTCGGTCCATCGTTCGTCCGAATGGGCAGAGCGCGCATTCTGCCGGGTCTGCGGCAGCAATCTGTACTACCGGTTCGTTCCCGCGGATCATTACAGTTTCTGCGCCGGGCTGTTCGACTTCGGCGAGGCCGTGCGCATGACGAAGCAGATTTTCGTGGACGAAAAGCCGTCCTTCTATGATTTTGCGCAGGATACGCCCATGCAGACCGCCAAGGAAGTCATCGCCGAAGCTGCGGCGGCTGGTTTTACATTTCCCGAACAGGCGGACTGATCATGACGAACTCGGCTAGTGGCGATGAAGAATACGTCTATGACGAGGCGAGCGGCGAATGGATGCCCGCCAGCGAACTCGCGGCTGCAACAGGAGCGCTGGACGGTTCGGACCTGACCGTGCGCGACGCGGTCGGAAATATTCTGGCGGACGGCGATCAGGTGACGCTGATCAAGGATCTGACCGTCAAAGGCGCCGGCCAGACCCTGAAACAGGGGACCGTAATCAAATCGATCCGGCTCACCGGCGATGCGCAGGAAATCGACTGCAAATACCCCGGAATAAAAGGCCTGGTGCTCCGCGCCGAATTCGTCCGCAAGCGCTAGCATGTAAAAAGGGGCCGCCCGAAGGCAGCCCCGATTTATCCTATTCGTCAAACTGGCGATCAGCTCGGCATTACGACCGTATCGATCACGTGGATCACACCGTTGGAGGCGTCCACATCGGTTGCGGTTACTGTCGAAGTGTTACCGGCGGCATCGGTCAGGATCACATTGGTACCGTCAACCTTGGCCGTCAGTGTCGCTCCGTTGACGGTCGTCAGTCCGGCGGTTCCGCCATTGTCCGAAATCATCTTCGTCAGCGCCTCTGCGCTCACATCGCCCGACACCACGTGATAGGTGAGGATGTCCGCGAGCGCCTGCTTGTTTTCAGGCTTTGTCAGATCGTCGAGCGTGCCGGCCGGAAGCTTGGCAAAGGCCGCGTCGTTGGGCGCGAATACGGTGAACGGCCCCGGTCCCGACAGGGTTGCGCCAAGATCCGCTGCATTCACCGCGGTCACGAGCGTGGCGAAGTCGGGATTTCCCGATGCAACATCGACGATCGTACCGGTTTCGGTTGCGGTCATGTCGTCGGCCATCGCCGTCTGATCAGGCATCGTATCGGTTTCCGCAGGCTCCTGCCCGCAGGCCGCAAGCGACAAAGCTGCAGCAGAAGCGAGCATCAAGGGGATGTTTCTCATGGAGAATAGCCTCGTGTAAATTTTGCAGGATGTGCGATCACATTCACGTATCGCATAACCAGATACGTGTTCGGTGGCAGAACGGATGCACTACCCGGATTGTTCCCCCTGAATTTCGATGCGGCGACGGGGCGGCGTCATGCTGCGGCAGATCGACTGGTCCCGGCCTGCGCAAGCGTCACGGGCTCTCGGAGCCGCTGAAAGGCTGCCGGTCGGTCCAGCCGCAGCCTTCGCGAACTTCGCCGTCGATGCTCAGCGTGACGGTGAACGGATAGACCCGGTCGGACATGCCGTCGCTGCACTTCCCCGGTGTCACTGTCATGTCGAACGCGGCGGTGCCTAGCGTGCCGGAGAGGCCAAGACCGTGATTCCCGGCGAAACGTTTGACCGTGAAAGTCTCTCCATCGATGTTCTCGGGTGTTGAGTAGGTCAGCATGGCACCCTCGACCCGCCCTCCCCAGAACGGTTCGGTCCCGGTGAAGCGGATCACCTCGTCCGCGGCGATGCCATCAAACCTTGGAGCAGCAGCCTGCTCCGCCCCGTTCTGGCACGCCGAGAGCAATGCCAGAGCGATGCCGGCGGCGAGCGAGGGTCGGATCACCATCATGTCAGCCCGGCTTCCTGGCCTTGTGCTCGGCGATCAGCGCATCGATTTGCGCGATTCGCTGCCGCTCCGGCGTGTCTCTCGCCAGCCCCTTGAGGCGGCAGGTCGCCCACAGGCTCTTGCGTTCCGATTCGAGGTTCTTGAGGTAGAGATCAGCCATAATCGCGGTCCATTTCGCCGTCCGGATAATGCGTCGAGGCCGGTCCGGCAACCCAGCTTGCCGGACTGGCCTCGCGATTGTCAGCAGGGTCTCCCCCTATCGCGTGACCTTTTTAGGGCCGCCGCCTTTGCTACCCCCTCGCCGCCGCGACCTTGCCCGGTGCCCCCCGCGTCAGCACGCCGAGCACTGCCGCCACCAGCAGCAACGCGGGCACGTCGCCCAGCAGGTGGCCCATGTGCATCGGATCGCTGAACGACTGGACGGCCATGATCGCCGCATGGACGATGCTGGACCAGATGGTGAACTGGATCAGCGAACCGTGCGCCGCCGGATTGGCCGCCGCGCGGATCAGGAACACGCCCAGCGTGAAATAGATGCCCACGATCATCATGTAATATTGCGAGGAATGCGGCACCCCTTCGTGCCACGCCCAGCCCGACGGCCACACCACCGCCAGCGGATAGATCAGGCAGAATATCAGCCCGAACACGAACAATGCGACCTGCAGAAAAGTGTATTTGCCCAGCATCACTACGCTCCTTCCAGAAGCGACCCCGCGTGGTAGCTACGCCCTTTCCCCGGCAAGGGCAAACTAGGCCGAGGGCGGCTCCCTGGCGCTTGCCCTCCATCGCGGCCATGGTGACAAAGGTGACACTTCCAACATTTGCTGTCCGGGGCCGGAACCGGTTCTGTGCCGAGGGTGTGCGAGGGGCCGGGTGACAGCTTTGGGCTTCTGGGGAAAATAAAATACTGCAAGCCCGCGCCAACCGGTGATTTGACGCTTGCGGTGAACGCACGGCGCGCAGACGCACCGCGCGCCGAGGCCGCAAGGCCAGAAGCGCGTCCGGTCGTCCCGGTGTCGGAGGTCCTGTAAATCATGGCGCCTGCGCTATCACGGCGATGCGATGTAGGAAAACGGCACCGGTCAGAGCCGGGTTGACAATCAGAGTTCATCGCGCTGTTCGCAAACCTATAGAATTGCGCATATTGTCGCCAGGATGCTCAAAGTTTTAACGTCACGCCAGATATAACTTGAGAAGACCGAATATTTTCGCCAGCTTCAATTGGGTTGAGTTCACTAACCTAAGACACGCTTTCTCGCTGTTAGTCGCGTAATGAAATTACAAAAAATTTAAAAGGCAGGCAGTCAGTTGCACAAAGACTTTCTGGGAATCGGCAACCCTAAGAAAATTGCCGGAATTTTGCATGGGTTAATTGACCCTGATCAAATAGAACTGATCCATGTACAACAAAAGCTACATGCTCAAGGCATGTTTAATCTCGGGCTCTCTCACTTCCGTTTTGGGAGAAAGCTCAATGCCGTACACTGGCGACAAAGAATTTCGAGATTTTACTACGGTGCGTATAATAGCTCAAAATCGATACGATATTTGGTGAATGGAGTACACTCAACAGATTCATCAGACCATCAGAAGATTGGAGATCTGCCTGACGATTTTCCAAGTCAGCAAACTTACAAGGCGCGCCTAAAGGAGTTGAGAGAAGATCGAAACACATGTGATTATAATCATGAGGCAAAAGCCCGCGACTTATTTATTTCACAGACAGAAGCCGAGCAAATGACGGGTGCCTTTCTGCGAGAGGCTGTGGTGTATCTCAATGCACGCGGATTGACCTTGAGGAGCAATTTATGACCATCGGCAACACCATGCTCCTGGAGATCAAGAGGCAGTTCGAAGAAAAGTCCGGACTAGCCGGGCTTGATCACGAGTTCAAAGAGACGTCAGGCGGCGAAGCAATCGTCATATTTTTGAGCTGTCCGACGGAGCGACTATTTGAGATTCTCAACTCAGCTACAAGGAGCGTCGTTGGTGATCTAGATGACTCTATGATCGCAACGCTCAAGCCGACAGCGAGGGACAGGATTGTTGAAGGACCAGAAGTTCGCCTGCTGCTTAAACTTCTTTCCGAAAGCCAGACCGTAAATAGGTATAGTTTTGGTGCTGAGTTGTTTTCTCGTTACACGCCAACAGTTTCTGGTGCCGAAGCGCAAATCGTCTCGAAGGCAAATCATATTGTGTTTGGGCGGCGGGGTGCAGGCAAATCCATGCTGCTCCTCTACAGCATGACTCTTAGAGAAAGAAAAAAGCTTCCTTCAGTTTGGTTGGACTTTCAGACTTACTCAGGACGAATCGATCCTGACGTGATTGCTGACATCCTTATCGACCTCATAGCTGAGATCGAAGCAAAGTTCGGCCAAAATGTTCGTCTCGCGGCGATTCAAAAACTGATTGAGAATTGCGAACCTAAAGCGTCTGAGTTTAAAAAACTCACTCCGAAATTGCGACGTGAAATCGGGAAGTTATCGATCGAAGATGAGCTTTTTGTTTATTTGGATGATCTTCATCTCCTCGGACGTGATATTCAAGCGCAGGTCCTGGATATTTTTTATTCTGTTTCACGAGGTAATAAAGTATTTTTAAAAATTAGCGCAATTGAAAATCTTACGAGAACTTATGATCCAACCGAACGCGTTGGTTTGGAACTCCCTCATGATGCACAAGCGATACATCTCGACTATAATTTGACGACACCGGAAAAAACAACGGAGCACATCGAAGGTATCCTTGATGCGCACGCTCAGTTTGCCGGAATCGCCAGCATCAGACGGCTTTGTGGGTCAACAGATGTGCTCTCACG
>NZ_JAXMJI010000005.1:0-30211 GCF_034376665.1 Allopontixanthobacter sp.
TTGAGCCCGCTGTTGGTGTCCTTCTCCATCCGCCTGAAGGCCGCAACATTATACTGGAACCGGTTGTTGTCCCGCGTGCCGAAAAACCGCAGACCCAATTGCTGGTCCTGAAACAGGAACCCACGGAAATCTGCCTGGAACGGCTGGATGCCGATCCGCACGGAATCGAAATCGAACCGGTCGGAGGTGTTGCGGATATGGTAATCGAAGAACAGTTCCTGCACGCCGAGGAAGTGGTCGAGTCGGTGCGACGGCTTCGATGGCTCCACGAACAGCACCCGCTTTTCCGGCACATCAACATAGTTGACGTTGAGAGCGAAGGTGGCGCGGTATTCGACATCGGGCGGTTTGTAGGCGGTGTTGCCCTTCAGCAGCGCCGCGCCGAGGATGAAGGTCTGCGAAAACACGATGCTGGCCTCGTTGCCGAACACGTCCAGCCGGTCGGGGTCTTCGGTGGTTTGCACCCCCACCGGTATCGGGAAGGTCCGCGGTTCGAACACCGTGTCGCTGATCGCATTGGCGACGAAGAACCAGTCATGCCCCTTGATCGGCAGCCACGGCACCTTGTCCGGATTGATCGGGCGGTCGCCCTTGTAGGTGTTCTGGTTGTAGGGGTCGAACCAGCGCTCCTTCACCACCCCGAGAGTTTCGATCAGCCGCCAGCGGTCGGGAATCGGAATCTGATCGGTCGGGAAAGCTTCCGGCGGCGGAGCGCGCAGGGCGCCTTCGTTGCGCTGGGTCACCGCATCGGGCAATTCGCCGACATAGCCGGGACGACGGCGGCCATCGATAATCTCGGGATCGACCGGCGGGATGTCACCTTCGTCTGCTTCGGGTGCGGGCGCTTCAACCTCCGTCGGGGGCACCGGGGTCGGCACCTGCCGGGTCTCGGCGGGAGGGACCGATTGCAGCACCAGGGGCAGAAGGAACGCCGCTGACATTACAACCCTTCGCACACATTCTGCTGGGCAGTGTCGAGGAACGGCGCGAAGGGGCAACTGACATAGCGCAGCCGTACCAGGCGGCCACCCACATTGACCTGTATCCGGTCGGCGCGAATGGCGGGTGCCGCATTGCCGATGCCGCCCACCCTGAGCCCTGCGTTATGCAGGCCGAGGAAGCTGGCCATGTCGTCCTGATCGATCCCGTCGCCCGATACGCCGATGCCGCCAACCAGCACATTGCCGCGGTAGATTGGCACGGAACCGGGGAAAATCTGGATGCCGTTGGCGATCCGCTTGGTGCCGGTCGGGGCATTGGGCAGCTGGGTGCATTCCTGGGGCGTGTCCGCCGCCGCGCCGTTGGAGGCGATGAAGCCGAGATGGGTCACAATGTCTGCTGTCACCAGATCAAGCTGCAACCCGACGGCAAACGGGCTGAAGGTGGACGGATCGCTTACCGAGAACGGGCCTGCCAGCGGTCCGATCTCCCCATCTGGGAAATAGGGCCGCGAGAGGTTCCCGCCCGACCGGTCGGCAAAGGCGAACGCACCGGTCAGCGCGGCAGGATCGCCGAGGAAACTGCGCACGCGTGGGACATAGGCGGCAACGTTTGCCGAGCCTGCCAGCAATTGCTGCGCGGCGAGGCTGCTGGAGAAAAACGCCGCGGTCCGCGCCTTCTGCAGCGACACGTCGGTGCCGAAAATCGGCCCGTCGGGTGACCGGACCAGCCCGAGGACCTGTCCATTGGTATCGACCACGCTGATCGAGGCCTGCATCCGGCTGTCCAGCGGGCGGCGGATCTGCGCCCGCGCACGGGAGAGCACGGCGAAGGCTTCCTCGAGAATTGCGCGCGCCTCCGCAGCGGTCAGCGCAGCCGCTCCGTCAGTGCCGCCGCGGATCGGATAACGGTTATTGCCCGCGCCGTCGGTCAGCACCCAGGCGTCGCGGCTCGCGAACTCCGCCGCGGTGCTGGCGCGAATGCCCGATGTCTCGCTGCCATAGGTGGTGCCGGACCAGATCGATCCGTCGTTATATCCCGCCACCGCCACGAGCGCGCCCTCGCCGCTGACCGATGCGAAACTGGTGGTCAGCGGACCGATGTCGGCAGTGGTCATGTCGCTGAAGCGCAAGCTCGTCCCGTCCACCGGAATGCGGTCTGCGGTAATCTCGATCGGCGGCGCAAAGCCCTGAATCCCGGCCAGCGCGATCGCTTCTTCCGCATCGGCGACACGGTCGAGGATGTTGGCGTCAAAGCCATAGTCGCCGTCACCCGACACCCCGATGCCGCCCACGACCACGCCGTTCTTGTAGATCGGGAAACCGCCGGGATCGGCAGCCAGGCCGAGCGGAGAGCGCTTCGGGCCGAGGAAGGCACCCGCGCCGCCGCCCATGACAAACCGCTGGCTGAGGTCAGAACAGGGCAGCTGGCTGAACTGCACTCCGAACAGCGGCCCGCTTTCCAGCCCGACGGTCGTAGGCGCCGGGGGGAAATGTTCCTGCACGATCTGGCTGGCGGTGCGGGTGGAAAAGGCGTTGCCCCCGCTCGACAGATAAGCGCCGGTTATGGCCTTGGCGATGGCGGCGGCGGTGGACGGCACCTCGGCTCCCTGCAATCCGATACCCTGGCCGGGCGCGGCGGTGCCGCCAATCTGCTTGCGGCTAAGAGTGGTGGTGGCCGGAGCGCCGGTCATCGCGAACACCGCGAGGACATTGCCCACCCGGTCGGTGACCGCGATGGTCGATGGCAGCCCCCGGGTGCGCGCCTCCCCGATCGCCTGCGCCAGCACGCGCTGGACATCGGCGGCGGAAAGCGCTTCTGGTGCCGGATCGGCGAACAGCCTGCCGGACGCGGGCGGAGTGGGTGTGGGCGCAGGACCGCCGCCGACCGGCGAGTCGGTTGGACCGCCGCCGCCGCACGCAGCCAAGGCCAAGGCCCCGGCCAGACAGCTGAAATTGCCTAAAAGTCGGCCCATCAGCGAAGCGCTCCGATCGCGCTAGTCGCCTGCCCGAGGGCGGAGCGGAACTGCGCGGGGCGGTAGGTTTCCGGTGTGCGCACGGCATCGTAGGCGCGGTTGATGTTCGCCCGAATGCCCGCTGCGGCACCCACCGTGATCCGTCCTTCGCGGACCATCGCATTAAGCAGCGTATCGACCGCCATCACCGCTTGCGAGGATCCTGCATAATCGGTGAAGCGCGGCGTGGTCACCGTGCTTGCAATCGTCGCCACCACGGTGAACGCATCATCCCCGCCGTAGCTACGCTGCGCCAGTGCGTCGGACAGAGCCGCCGCCTCGCCGCGAAGCTTCTGCGCCGCAGCCGCGGCTTGCGGCCGGCCCTGCCCCATCGCTCGGTGAAAATCCTTGCTCGCCATGTCGAAGGCAGCAGCCCGGCCCGGTACCAATGCCCGCGAAACAGCGGACAGCATGATAATGTTCTCGTCATTGTAGGGCGCGAGACCGAACGGGATCGGCCGCCCCGGATTGGTTTCGAACGTCCGGTTCGCCTGCGGCCCGTCCTGGATGCCGCGGTGGCAACTGTGGCAATCGTAGAAATAATATTCGGGGAATACACCCTGGGTCCCGAACCGGTCCTGCGCGAACAGATCGGTGGACCGGCGCACGGCTTCGGCCTGACCGACAGCCCACATCCGCACGCTGCTCGGCCGGCCTTTGCGGGCGACATAGTCCGCATCGATGTCGTAATGCTGCTGCAGCGCGGTGAACAGGTCGAGTTCGAACGCCACCCGCGGATGGCCCGCCGCCATCATCGAATGGCTGACGAATTGCCCAGTGTCGCTGCTGCCGAAATGGCAATCGATGCAAACCTTTGCCGCAACCTGCGGGCGTTCTAGCGGCACCAGGCCATTCGCGACGTTGGACGCATGCGTTGCCGGCACCGCGTAATGGCTGGCGATCCACCCTGAGGCGGCACCGTGGCAGGTTTCGCAGCCGACCCCGTCCGAGGTCAGGAACCGCGGTCCCTGATTGGCCGGTGCGACATAGGTCGCATGGCAGCCAAGGCAGGCAGGAGCCGAGGTCGCTGCGCCGAGTCCGAGATTGACGGCGATCTTCTTGCCGCGCGGGCTGGCAAGCGCAGCATAGGCGCGGCTATGGGCGCCGGTGGAGGAGGAGGGTTCCTGCCAGCTGGCGATCTCGTCCTGGCGGACGACTGCGCCATTGCCTTCCGCGCGGCCGTGGCAGGTCGATCCGGCGCAGGTCGCAACGCCTTCGAAGCGGGCGCTCCCATTGGCCGCCTGGGCAACGGAGGCTCCGATATTTTCCGCCAGAAGAAATGCAGCCAGTACAAACGGGAGGACAATTGGCAGCGACCATGGCGGGACCAAACCTGCCAGGCGCGCCTTGTCAGCGTGTCGCATCACGTCATTGCCCTCCCCTATGGGCATGATTGATCCCCGACCGGACAGTGACGGCAAAAACCGGCCTTGCCAACTGACATGCGGCGAAAATAGTCCGGCCGCTCTCGATCCGCATTCGCATTCCCCCCACCCTCGGCTGCCGTGGCAGCCGGGCCGCGCCCCGGTGCGGGGCCGTAGAATTTCATGCGACCTGCGGCGTTTGCACCGCTCGAGTTATTTTGTTTTCGGTCCCTCCGGAACATCCGCCGGAAGGAGAGTCTTCACATCAGCGCCGACGACAGCAGCTCCAGCTGCCCGGTGCAGCCCTTGGCAATCAAGGCGGCGGCGAGATCTTCGGGATTGTCCGGCTGGGTCTCGAGAACCGCAAAAGTTACTTCGGTCACGGAGCCACCGCCCGGCGCGGCGATTGTATAGCTGGCTCCGTCTTCCACCGGCATCTGGGCGAGGTTCCAGTCGGTTGCAGTCGAACCTTCCGCGAACGCCAAATACATGTCGCCGGTCGCGGATGCATTGCCAACCCTATAGGTCGGTGCGCCCTCGGCTGAGGGACGCCACAATTGAACGGCCATGCCATCGGCAATGCACATAGTGCCAGACTGGGTGACATCGACATACCATAGGTTGGACCGCGTGACGGCGGCTCCGGTCAGGTCGCCCCGCACCGCCCCGGTCCGTACCCGCGCCGCGTCGCGCTGGCGGGTCAGGGTGGCGAACGTCGACCGCTTCGCTGCGCCGCGTGCCCCCACCCGGTGGTTTCCGGCTCCACTGATGACGCGCGTTCCGGCGCTGCCCAGCACGGTTACCGTGTCCCCCGCCTTGAGAGTGATCTGTTCGCTTGCGCCCAGCTTCCTGCCGACCGGGAATTGTCCTGCGGAAGGGCCGCTGGATGCCACGACCACTTCGGCTGATGCGGCAACCGGAATAACCGCCGTCAGCGATGCAATAGCAAGGGCCGTACCGATCGAGAAATTTCTAACCAAGGACATAGGTGTTCCCCCCGCTCAAATTCTGGAGGCGGTATAGCAGATTGGCTAGCGCCTTGTCATCGGGGTGCTTGGCAACCAGCGTCCTGACCAGTTCCTGCGCCTCGCTGCCGCCCGAATCGGCGAGGATCATCGCCTGGGTCAGCACCTTGCGATCTTTCGCCGGGAAATCCGGGGCCGGTTCCATGATGTTGACCGGTTGCGCCCGTCCGCGCAGCGTGATCCGGCCCATCGGCCGCCACCAGTCGAGCGGCGTTCGGTCGGCGAATTCGCGGCTGGCCATGACACTGGAATCGAGCGCCTTGTTGGCGGCTTCGAGCCGGGCGGCGGTGTTCATGCTGTCCCCCAGCGCGGTATATTGGATCCGGTTCTCGCCGCCAAAATTGCCGACCACCGCCTGCCCGTAGTGCAGGCCGACGCGGGTTTTGCCGACCTTGGGCAGCTTGGCGTCCATCGCCGCCACCTCGGCCCGAAACGCCTCGCCCGCTTGCCAGATGGCATAGCCGGCGCGGGCGGCACGTTCGGCATCATCCGGCTTGGCGATCGGCGCGCCCCAGAATGCGACCACTGCATCGCCGACGAATTTGTCGATCACCCCGCCGTGGTCGAGCACAACCTGGCTGAGCATTTCGAGGTACCGGTTGAGCAGTTTCGCGACCATTTCGGGTTCGATCGCATGGCTCATCTTGGTGAAGCCTTCGAGGTCGCTGAACAGGACATAGATCGACTTCTTCTCGCCGTGCAGGGCGAGCAGTTCGGGGTTTTCGATGATTTCCTGGGCCATTTCCCGCGGCAGATATTTTCCCAGCGCACCTTGCGCGAAATTGCGCTGCACTGCGCCAGAGGCCCGTGCGGCGGAGGTTACCGCAGTAAAGGCGATGATCCAGCCGACCACCAGGCCGAACGCCGGAAACCCGTAGGTATCGATCCCGTTCGCCTGCAGCAGATAGGGCAGACCCAGAAACAGCGCGAATTGCGCACCCAGCAGCGGATACACCTTCCAGTCCCGCCATTCGAGCAAGGCACTGAGCGTCGCGGCCAGCACTACGAAGGTAGCCAGCAGCCATAGCGTGACGGGCGGCGGCCTCGGCAATTGCCGGCCGTCCAGCATCTGCGCGATCATCTCGGCATGGACCTGCAACCCGGGCACCGTGCTTTGCGTCAAACCCTCGTCCCCGGTGGCGGAGAAGGTCGTATCGACCCGGTCGAAATCGAGCAGGTCGCCGCCGATCAGAACATATTTTCCAGCGACTTGCTCGGCCATCAGCGGCACCATTTCCGGATCGGCGAACAGGTCGATCGGCAGCGAAGCTATCACCGGTGCCCCCTCGACCGCGGGCAGCCGGTACTGGATTGCGCCGGTGTAGCCTGGCATGGTCTTGCCGCTTTCGCCAGCATCTTCCAGCATCGCACGGCCCAGAACCGGCGGCAGGCCCGGTTCGATGCTCGGCCAGATCCGCGTGACGCCGCTGGTGTTGTCGAGCCGGATGCTGGCCGGACGCGCGTTGCTCCCCTTCAGCTGGCCGAGGAAGTTTTCCAGATATTGCTGCTGTTCATAGATGATATCGTCCTGGTTCGTCGCCGTCGCGGCGTAGGCGACAGACACCGGAGTCCGCATCGTGCGCAGCGTCGCGATCAATTCGGCGTCTTCCTCCTGCGGCTGGTCGAACAATATATCGATCCCGATCGCCTTGGCACCCATCGAATCGAGATTGCGCAGCGCCTTCGCGAGCAGCCCGCGGTCCAGCGGGGAGCGCTTCTGGAGGTTCATCAGCGTCTGATCGGTATAGACCACCATCAGGATGCGCGGGTCTTGTTCCACCTGCTCTGCGGTGTCGTAGCTGCGGCCGTCGAACAGATAGGCCTCGGCATCGGCAAGCCCCGGCAGGTTCCAGCTGAACCGCGCCAGCAACAGCGCAGCGAGCAGCAACAGCCCGGTCAGCGCGAGGCGCTGCGTCCCTGCTTCCCGGACGTTGCGCCATCCCCGTTTGAGATAGGTGCCTGAACCACTTGCCGGCATGAATTGCCCCCCGGCAAAGGAAAGCGGTTTAGGCGTAACTAATCAAGGCTGTTCTGAAAGCTGGGGCGTCAGGCCAGCGCCGGATCGGTCCATGCCAGCACCGGTTTGCGCGCAGCCAGCGTCTCGTCCAGCCGCCGCATCGGGGCGTAATGCGGTGCGGTCTTCAGCGACTGGTCCCCGGCAATCGCGCGGCTTGCCACACTGCGCATTGCGCCGATGAACTGATCGAGCGCCGCCTTGCTTTCGGTTTCCGTCGGTTCGACCAGCATCGCGCCGTGGACCACCAGCGGAAAATACATCGTCATTGGGTGGAAGCCTTCGTCGATCAGCCCCTTGGCGAGATCCAGCGTGGTCATTCCTTCGGCGAAGCCCTTGTCCCCGAACAGCGCCTCATGCATGCACGGGCCGCTGTCCGCATAGGGTGCAAACAACACGTCCTCGAGGCTGCGCAGGATGTAATTGGCATTCAGCACCGCATCTTCCGACACCTGCTTCAGCCCGTCCGCGCCGTGGCTGAGCATATAGGTCAGCGCGCGGGTGAACATGCCCATCTGGCCGTGGAAGGCGGTCATCCGGCCGAAACTCTGCTGGTGATGCTCGCCCGCCGTTTCTTCCTCCACCAGCTCGTACCCAGTGGCGGTTTTTTCCACGAAGGGCAGCGGCGCGAAGGGCGCGAGCGCTGCGGAAAAAACCACCGGACCGCTGCCCGGCCCGCCGCCGCCATGGGGCGTGGAGAAGGTCTTGTGCAGATTGATATGCATCGCATCGACCCCGAGATCGCCCGGACGCACCCGGCCGACGATGGCGTTGAAATTGGCCCCGTCGCAGTAAACCAGAGCGCCCGCCGCGTGGACCGCATCGGCAATCTTGCGGAAATCCCGCTCAAACAATCCGCAGGTGTTGGGATTGGTGATCATCACCGCCGCAACATCGGGCCCCAAGCGGGCTTCCAGAGCCGCGAGGTCCACCCGGCCTTCGGGCGTGGCAGGGATATTCTCCACTTCGTATCCGGCAAAGGCGGCGGTGGCCGGATTGGTGCCATGCGCGCTTTCAGGGCAGAGCACGACCTTGCGCGCATCGCCGCGCGCCTCCAGCGCCGCACGGATCGCGAGGATCCCGCACAGCTCGCCATGCGCGCCGGCCTTGGGGCTCATCGCCACGGCGGGCATCCCGGTCAGCGTCTTGAGCCATTCGGCCAATTCGTAAATCACCCCGAGCGCGCCCTGCGTGGTGGAGGTGGGTGCCATCGGGTGCAGATCGGCAAAACCGGGCAGCCGGGCGACTTTCTCGTTCAGCCGCGGATTGTGCTTCATGGTGCAACTGCCGAGCGGGAACAGGCCGAGGTCGATGGCGTAATTCTGCCGGCTGAGCCGCGTGTAATGCCGCACGGTTTCCGGTTCGGACAGGCCGGGCAGCCCGATAGCGGCAGCGCGCTCCATCCCGCCAAGACGGTTCGGCGTGGCCGTGTCCGGTTCCGGCAGATCGACGCCGGTGGTATTTCTGTCGCCAATCTCGAAGATAAGCGCCTCGTCCAGCATCAGCGCGCGGTTGCCGGTATAGGTCGCGGGGCCGCCGATCGTCTCGCCATCGGCGGTCATCTCGGGCTTCCAGCCGCTTTTGTTCGGAGCGTTCATTGGAGCTTCCCCTTCAGCGCCGCCGCGAGGGCGTGAATATCGTCTTCGGTGGTGGTTTCAGTCACCGCCACCAGCAGACCGCGGGACAATTCGGGATGGCCCGGATACAGCCGCCCGAGCGAAACCCCCGCGAGCACGTTTTCTGCAGCCAGATCGCGGACGATCTGCCGTGCGTCGCCGTCCAGCAGCAGGGTAAATTCGTTGAAAAACGCATCGTTGAGCAGGCGCACGCCGGGCAGTGCGGAAAGCGTGTCGGCGGCAATGCAGGCAAGCCGGTGATTTTCCGTCGCCAGCGCGCGCAGGCCCTTCTCACCCAGCAGGGTCATGTGGACGCTGAAGGCCAGCGCGCAGAGGCCCGAATTGGTGCAGATGTTGCTGGTCGCTTTCTCGCGCCGGATATGCTGTTCGCGGGTGGACAGGGTCAGCACGAAGCCGCGCTTGCCCTCCGCATCAACCGTCTCGCCGCACAGGCGGCCGGGCATCTGCCGGACATGCTTGGGATCGCGCACCGCGAACAGGCCGAGATACGGCCCGCCGAACTGCAGCCCGACACCGATCGACTGACCCTCGCCCACAACGATATCCGCGCCGAGCTCGCCCGGGGAGGTGATCGCACCAAGCGCCACCGGTTCGGTGTTTACCACGATCAGCAGCGCGCCCCTGGCATGGGCAGCATCGGCAATTTCCTGCAAGTCGGGCAGACGGCCGAGGATGTCGGGATATTGCACCACCACACAGGACGTCTGGTCATCGATCCGCGATATCAGGCCCGCATTGTCGGCTTTCGGCTGGATTGCGGGCTGCGCATCGGCAATCGTGTCACCGGTGAATTTGGCCATGGTCTTGACCACATTGGTATAATGCGGATGCAGCGCGCCCGACAGGACCGCCCGGCTGCGCCTGGTTACGCGCCCCGCCATCGCCACCGCTTCCCAGCAGGCGGTCGAGCCGTCATACATACTCGCGTTGGCCACCGCGCAGCCATACAGCCGTGCGACCTGGGTCTGGAATTCGAACAGCATCTGCAGCGTGCCCTGCGCGATTTCCGGCTGGTAAGGCGTATAGGCGGTCAGGAATTCGCCGCGTTGGATGATGTGATCGACGCTGGCCGGAATGTGATGCTTGTAGGCCCCCGCACCGAGGAAAAACGGCACGCTCGACGCGGCCATGTTCTGGGCCGCCAGACCCGCCATGTGCCGTTCGACCGCCATTTCGCTTGCATGCATCGGCAGACCGTGGATCGGCCCGTCGAGCTGCGCCTCAGGCGGCACATCGACGAACAATGCGTCCACGTCGGGCGCGCCGATCACTTCGAGCATCGCCGAACGGTCGGCATCGGTCAGAGGCAGGTAACGCATTGTTTCTCCTAACGCCCCTCCTCTGAAGAGGATGGGGCTACTTACCTAAAGCCCTTCGACGAACACCCCATAGGTCTTCTCGTCCATCAGGCCTTCCAGCTCGCTCTTGTCGCTGATGGTCAGCTTGAAAAACCAGCCGTCTTCTTCGGGCGAGGTATTGACCAGTGCCGGGTCATCTTCCAGCGCGCCGTTGGCTTCGGTGACTTCGCCCGAAATGGGCGCATAGACGTCGCTCGCTGCCTTGACCGATTCGACCACGGCCGCATCGCCGCCCTGTTCCACCAAGGTCCCGACATCGGGCAATTCGACGAACACGATATCGCCCAATTGTTCCTGCGCGTAATCGGTGATCCCGACCGTTGCGGTATCACCTTCGACATCGATCCATTCATGCTCTTCGGTAAAATATCGGCTCATCTGGGGTCTCCTCGATAATAGCGATGCGGGACGAAGGGCATCGGCGCGACCTGCGCATCCAGCCGTTTGCCGCGGACTTCAATCTGTACGCGCGTGCCGCCCGCAGCGTGTTCGGCATCGATATAGGCCATGGCAACGGGATAGCCGAGTGTTGGCGAGAAGCCGCCCGAGGTCACGCGGCCTATCTGCCGGTCACCCGCGAACACCGGCGCGCCTTCGCGGGCGGGCAGGCGGCCCTCCACCACCAGGCCGACGCGCTTTGTGGCTGGGCCCGAAGCGAGTACCCGCGCGATTGCCGCATGGCCCATCCAGCCGCCCGTCTCGCGGCGGCTCTTGCTCAGTGCGAACAACAGGCCCGCCGATACCGGATCGGTTTCAGGACCGAGGTCGTGGCCGTAAAGCGGCAGGCCCGCCTCCAACCGCAAGCTGTCGCGCGCGCCGAGGCCGGCGGGATTGACCCGGTCGTCAGCCACCAGCGCATCGGCCAGCGCCTCCGCCATGTCGGCGGCAATCGAAATCTCGAAGCCGTCCTCACCGGTATAACCAGCGCGGCTGACCCACAGGGGCGTGTCGTTCCACGCGAACGCAGCGGCTGTCATGAACGTCAGCGCGCCTGTTCCGGGGACCAGCCCGTCCAGCACGGCGCCCGCTTCCGGGCCCTGCAACGCCAGCAGCGCAAGGTCGGCATTATGGGTCAGCGTGATTGCATCCGGCAGATGTTCGCGCAAATGGGCGATGTCGTCCCATTTGACGGCGCCGTTGACCACCAGCGCAAGATGCTCGCCCGTATTGGTAATGATCAGATCGTCGAGAATACCGCCATTTTCATCCAGCAGCAGCGAATAGCGCATCCGGCCCGGCTTCAGCGCGGAGATGTCGCCCGGCACCAGCGCCTCAAGCGCTTCGGCGGCGTTCTGGCCTTCGAGGACCAACTGGCCCATGTGGCTGACATCGAACAGTCCGGCGTGATTGCGGGTCCATTCGTGTTCGGCAACAATACCGCCGCCTTCGCCCGTGTACTGGATCGGCATCTGGTAACCGGCAAATTCGACCATGCGCGCACCACGCGCGCGGTGCCATGCGTCCAGCGGCAGCACCTGCTGTTCCGGCAGATCGTCTGGATGGGTTTCGGATTGATCTTCGCTCACGCATGAATTCCTGACAGACATGGCGGCGCCTCCCCCAAGGGAACCACCTTCACCACGCCCCCTCTGTCGGGAATACCTGAGAGTTTTACCTGGCATCCCTTCGGCAAGAAGGAACGGCAGGATTACCCCTTCGGTGGAGCAACGATCCCGGTTTGGGCCGCAACTCGCTTTCCAGAGTATCTGCCACATCACGGTCCGTTTGCCTGAGAGTTTCCGGGGCGGTTGCTCCTTCGGCGCCGAGAGCCTGTTACAGCCCGCGATCTCTCCCGTGATATGGCCGGGAATCATGCGAACCCCGGCGACAGCGATCGCTTTTGCCCAGCCGCGTGCCCGCGTCAATGCCCCTTTGCGGGATAGTGCCCGCTATTCACGGCCATGCCGCTTGAATTGCCCCGTGCCGCCGGTAATAAGCGCCGAACGGGCGGGGAAACCATGACAGTCACCGAAGTTTACCTGATCGCCTTGCTGATCATCCTGGCGGTGCCGTGGCTCGTCTGGCGGCTTCTCCGCAGCGACGCCTGGGCACCGCTGGTGGTGGTGCAGATCGTGGCGGGAATCCTGCTCGGCCCCGGGGTGATCGGGGCAGCCTTTCCCGATTACTACGCCTTCGTATTCCGCCCGGACGTAATCACCGCGCTGAACGGGGTCGCCTGGTGGGCGGTGATGCTGTTCGTCTGGATCGCGGGGATTGAACTGGATTTGTCGCAGGCATGGCGACACCGACGGGAAACGGGCATTACCGCGGGTCTCGCGCTCGGCGTGCCGCTGGTGCTGGGATCGCTGGCCGGATTGCTGCTGATGGGCTGGTCGGACAGCTGGCGGGGGCCGGAAGGCGCTGCGTGGCAGGTGGTACTGGGCATCGGCATGGCCTGTGCGGTCACCGCCCTGCCGATCCTGGTGCTGTTCATGGAAAAGCTGGAAATCCTGCGCACCGCTCTAGGCCAGCGGATCCTCCGCTATGCCAGTCTCGACGATATCGCGATCTGGGGTGTGCTGGCCCTGATCCTGCTCGACTGGGAGCGGATCGGACGGCAGATCGCCTTCCTCGCGGGGTTCATCATCGCGGCGTGGCTGATCCGCAAGCTGATGGTGCTGGTGCAGGAAGCGGACCGCTGGCCGATCGGGCTGATCTGGCTGGCGCTGTGCGGGCTGGCGGGGGATTGGTCCGGGCTGCATTACATGGTCGGCGCATTCCTGGCCGGGACGGTGCTGGACGCACGGTGGTTCGGGCACGAGGCGATGGACCGGTTCCGCCAGATCATCCTGCTCACCATCATGCCGGTGTTCTTCCTGTCCACCGGCCTGCGCACCCAGTGGGAAGGCGGCGGGGCGGCGGTGTTCAGCGCGGCGGCGGTGCTGCTGGCGGCGTCGGTCGGCGGCAAGTTGCTTGGCCTCGCGGCGGCAGGGCGGATCCTGCGCTGGCAGCGCGGCGAAGCGCAGCTGATCGGGTGGCTGCTCCAGACCAAGGCGCTGATCATGATCATCTTTGCCAACGTGTTGCTGGACAAGCAGATCATTTCCAGCAGCACCTTCACTGCGCTGCTGCTGATGGCGGTGGCCAGCACAATGCTGACCGTGCCGATGGCGAACCCGCTGCTCAAACGTCTGGGCCGCATCGCCGAGCGGGATACGTAATTGGCCGGCGTCCAGCGCAGTCAGTCGAGATTGGGCCGCAGCCACCGTTCTGCCGTTGCCAGATCGACGCCGCGCCGCGAAGCGTAATCTTCCAGTTGGTCCCGACCGACCCGGGCAACCCCGAAATAAGACGCTTCGGGATGGGCGAAATAGAACCCGCTCACCGCTGCGGTGGGCCACATGGCGAAGCTCTCGGTCAGGGTCAGCCCGACATTGCCGGGCGCATCGAGCAAGTCGAACAGGATCGGCTTCAGACTGTGATCGGGGCAGGCGGGATAGCCAGGCGCGGGGCGGATACCGCGGTACTGTTCCTTGATCAACGCCTCGCTGGTCAGCTGTTCCCCTGGCGCGTAGCCCCACAAATCGGTGCGGACATGCTGGTGCAGCCGTTCCGCCATGGCTTCGGCGAACCGGTCTGCCAGCGCCTTCAGCAGGATGTCGGAATAATCGTCATGCGCTGCCTGGAACCGGGCCGAGTGGTCCTCGATTCCGTGGATACCTACCGCGAAGCCGCCGATCCAGTCGCCCGCCGGATCGATGAAATCGGCGAGGCAGTAATTGGCGCGGTCGCGTGATTTCTTGACCTGCTGGCGGAGGAAGGGGAGCCGCTCGCCGCTATCCAGCAGCACATCATCCCCGTCCCGCCGGCACGGCCAGAAGCCCGCCACCGCTTTGGCCGTGAGCCATTTTTCCGCAATGATCCGGTCGAGCATCGCCTGGGCATCGTCGAACAGCGAGCGTGCGCTTTCTCCGACCACGTCATCGGTCAGGATGGCGGGATAATTGCCGTGTAATTCCCAGGTGCGGAAGAACGGAGTCCAGTCGATCACTTCGCGCAAATCGGCGAGCGGCCAATCTTCAAATGTGTGAACGCGCGGCTTTAGCGGTGCAGGCGGCTTGTCCGCCAGATCGGGCTTGAAACTGGCGGCGCGGGCTTCCGCGAGTGGCAGCAGTTCGGAGTGGCCTTTGTTGGCGCGCTTGAAGCGGAGGTCGTCATATTCCGCCTTAACATCGGCGACGTAAGCATCGCGCAACGTATCGGACAGCAGCTTGCTGGCGACGCCGACCGCGCGGCTTGCGTCGAGCACATGGATCACCGGACCGGTATAGGCGGGTTCGATGCGCAGCGCGGTGTGCACCTTGCTGGTGGTCGCCCCGCCGATCAGCAGCGGCATATTCATGCCTGCGCGCTCCATTTCCTCAGCCACGGTGACCATTTCATCCAGCGACGGGGTGATGAGCCCGCTGAGGCCGATCATGTCGGCATCCTCTGTCTTGGCGACTTCGAGGATTTTCGGCCACGGGACCATCACGCCGAGGTCGATCACTTCGTAACCATTGCACTGCAGCACCACGCCGACGATATTCTTGCCGATATCATGCACGTCGCCCTTCACGGTCGCCATGATGATCTTGCCCTTGGCTTTGGTGCCCTCTTCCTTCTCCGCCTCGATATAGGGGATCAGGTGGGCGACGGCCTTCTTCATTACGCGGGCCGATTTGACCACCTGGGGCAGGAACATCTTGCCGCTGCCGAACAGGTCGCCGACTACGTTCATCCCGTCCATCAGCGGGCCTTCGATCACATGGATCGGGCGGCCGCCTTCGGCCTCGAAGCGGGCGCGCAGTTCCTCGGTGTCGGAGACCACATCGGCGTCGATACCCTTGACCAGCGCGTGTTCGAGCCGCTGTTCCACCGGCCAGCCGCGCCATTCGGCGGCCTGCTTTTCAGCGACCGCGTCGGTGCCCTTGTAGCTTTCGGCGAGTTCGATCAGCCGTTCGGTCGCGGTCAATTCGCCCCCGACTGGACGCATCAGGATCACGTCCTCGCAGGCTTCGCGCAGCACCGGATCGATCTGGTCGTAAATGTCGAGCTGCCCGGCGTTGACGATTGCCATGTCGAGTCCGGCAGGGATCGCATGATAGAGAAACACCGAATGCATCGCGCGGCGCACAGTCTCGTTACCGCGGAAACTGAAGCTAAGATTGCTGAGGCCGCCCGATGTCTTCACATGCGGGCAATTGGCCTTGATTTCGCGCACCGCCTCGATGAAATCGAGACCGTAGCGGTCATGCTCCTCGATCCCCGTCGCCACCGCGAACACATTGGGGTCGAAGATGATGTCTTCCGGGGGAAAGCCGATGCCGGTGAGCAATTCATAAGCGCGCGAACATATCTCGATCTTGCGCGCCTTGGTATCCGCCTGCCCGGTTTCATCGAACGCCATCACCACCACGGCCGCGCCGTAATCCATGCACAGCCGCGCCTGTTCGAGGAATTGCGCCTCGCCTTCCTTCATCGAAATCGAATTGACGATCGGCTTGCCCGACACGCATTTCAGGCCCGCTTCGATCACGTGCCATTTGGAACTGTCGATCATCACCGGCACGCGGGCGATATCGGGTTCCGCGGCGATCAATTTGAGGAACGTGGTCATGGCGTGGACGGCATCGAGCAGCCCTTCGTCCATGTTCACATCGATGATCTGCGCGCCGTTTTCGACCTGCTGGCGCGCGACCTCCACCGCAGCGGTGTAATCACCTGCCATTATCAGCCGCTTGAACGCGGCCGATCCGGTGACGTTGGTACGCTCGCCGATGTTGACGAATTGGGAGCCGGTGGCAGAGGTGGCAGTCTGATCAGTCATTTAAGCTCAATTCGTCATCCCAGCGGAGGCTGGGATCGTTTTCAATAAGGGCGCGCTATCGGAGGGCGATCCCAGCCTCCGCTGGGATGACGGCCTGCGTCATGCCGCCATCGTGAACGGTTCGAGACCCGCCAGACGGGTAACCGTCGGCGGCACCGGCGCACTGCGCGGTTCCAGCCCGTCCACAGCCTTCGCGATGGCAGCGATGTGGTCCGGTGTTGAACCGCAGCAACCGCCGAGGATGTTGACCTGACCGTTCTCCGCCCATTCGCGCACCAGCGCCGCGGTGGTGTCCGGTTCCTCGTCATATTCGCCGAGTTCGTTGGGCAGGCCGGCGTTGGGATAAGCCATCAGCAACGTGTCGGCGATCTTGCTCAGCAGCTGGATATGCGGGCGCAATTGTTCGGCACCGAAACTGCAATTGAGCCCGATGGTGACCGGATTGGCATGGCGCACCGCGTGCCAGAACGCTTCCACCGTATGGCCCGAAAGATTGCGCCCCGAAAGGTCGGTCAATGTCATCGACAGCATGATCGGCACATCGCGTCCCAGTTCCTGCGCCAGCCTGCGGACCGCAAAAATGCCGGCCTTGGCGTTGAGCGTATCGAAAATCGTCTCGATCAGGATGAAATCCACCCCGCCCGCGACCAGGGCGGCCGCCTGCTGGTGATAGACATCCACCAGATGATCGAAGGTAATCTCGCGGTAGCCGGGATCTTCCACATCGGGACTGAGGGACAGGGTCTTATTGGTCGGACCGATCGCCCCGGCGACAAAGCGCGGGCGGCCGTCGCTGCGCGCAAAGTCATCGGCCAGGGTGCGGGCGATTTTGGCGGAGGCGACATTGATGTCCCTCACCAGCGCCTCTGCCGCATAATCGGCCTGGCTGATCACATTGGCTGAGAAGGTGTTGGTCGAAATGACATCCGATCCCGCCTCCAGATAGGCGCGGGTGATATCCTCGATCACGTCCGGGCGGGTAAGCGCGAGAATATCATTATTGCCCTTCTGGTCGGCAGCGAGTCCCAGATCGCCAGCATAATCGGCTTCCGACAATTTGCGGTTCTGTATCTCGGTGCCGAACGCGCCGTCGAAAATCAGCACGCGCGTGGCTGCCTCGGCGTTGAGCCGTTCCCGGGCTGTCGAGGGGGTCATTGCGCGTCTCCGTGCGGCCGCATCCCGAGCATATGGCAGATCGCATAGGCCAGGTCCGCGCGGTTCAGGGTGTAGAAGTGGAACTGGCGAATGCCGCCCGCATACAGGCGGCGGCACAATTCCGCCGAAACGGTCGCGGCAACCAGCTGGCGTGCGGCGGGGCGTTCATCCAATCCTTCGAACAACCCATCCATCCATCCGGGAATTTCCGCACCGCAGGCACCGGCAAATTTGCGCGCCTGCGACACATTGGTAACCGGAAGGATGCCGGGCAGCACCGGAGCGGTTATGCCCTTGGCCGCCAGCTTGTCCTGAAACCGGAAGAAGGTTTCCGGCGCGAAGAAGAATTGCGAAATCGCGCGCGACGCGCCCGCGTCCAGCTTGCGCTTGAGATTGTCGATGTCGCTGTCCGGGCATGAGGCATCGGGATGGGTTTCGGGATAGGCTGCCACGGAAATTTCGAAATCGGCGATCTGCTTCAGGCCCGCCACCAGATCCGCGGCGCTGGCATAGCCATCGGGATGCGGCACGAAGGGCGCGCCGGGCTGCCCCGCATCGCCGCGCAGGGCGACGATATGGCGCACGCCGGCTTCCCAGTAATGTTCCGCCACTTCGCGAATCTGCGCCTTGGTCGCATCGACGCAGGTCAGATGTGCGGCGGCAGGCAGATGCGCCTCGGCAATTATCCGGGCGACCGTGTTGTGCGTGCGTTCGCGGGTCGATCCCCCCGCGCCATAGGTAACCGACACGAAGGCCGGGTTGAGGGGCTTCAGCTGCTGAACCGAATCCCACAGGATCGCTTCCATCTTCTCCGTCTTGGGCGGAAAAAATTCGAAGGATGCGGAAATATCGCCCGGCAGCGATGCGAACAGCGGCGTACCGGCTGCGGTGCGGGCTTCCTGCACCGGATCGAGAGGCGTGTTCATTGCGCAGCCTTCTTTCTCGGCAGCTGCCGGGCAGCCGCGCCATCACGGTCGCCGAGCCAGATTTTCACGACCAGTTCGCCGCCGTGGAGCGCGAGCGGGGCTGACGCCCGGTATCCTGCGTCCTCCAGAAGTTCGGCCATCGCATTGTCCGTAAACCCAAGCCGCGCATGGGCGTAGCGTTCGCGCAGTTCCTCGCGCTCGTGACTGGCAAAATCGACGATCACGATCCGCCCGCCGGGCCGGGTTACGCGCGCTGCTTCGGCAATCGCGGCGGCAGGATCCTGCGCGAAATGGAGCACATGATGCAGCAGCACCGTATCGAAACGGTGCGCGGCGAACGGCAGGTTGGCGAAATCGCCTTGGACCAGTTCCACACCGCCTGCGGGCAGATGCTGCAATTTCGCCCGCGCCAGGCGCAGCATGTCGAGGCTCTTGTCGAGCGCCACGATGGAGGCGGCGCGGGGGGCGAACATTTCGGCCATCCTCCCGGTTCCGGTGCCGATATCAAGCACCGCCCCGAGCGGAACATCACCGAGCGCTTCCAACAGCCGCGCCTCCACTTGCACATCGGGGCTATGGAGGCTGCGCAGCCGGTCCCAGTCCCGCGCATGGGCCGCAAAGTAGCTGGCGGCGCTTTCATCGCGCGCGGCGCGGATGGCGGCAAGTTGACGCCGGTCTTCCTCGCAAGCGGCACGAAATTCCGCATCCTGCTCCTCGGCAGCGGCAAGCAGACCCGCAACCGCTTCCACCACCGGACGGCCCGCGGCGCTTTGGGCGCGCAGGAACACCCAGCTGCCTTCGCGGTGGCGATCGGCGAGCCCGGCATCGCACAAGATGCCGATATGGCGCGACACGCGGGGCTGGCTCTGGCCGAGGACCTGCGCCAGTTCGCCGACCGCGAGTTCCATGACACCCAGAAGCCGCATCATCCGCAGTCGGGTAGGATCGGCGAGCGCCCTCATGATAATCTCAATGCGCATGACTCCGCCTGCATATAAAGATATTCTTATATGTGCAAGTCAGACTTGTTACGCCGCCGCGAAATGTGCCTATTCGCCCAGCTTGACGCTGCCCCGTTCGAGCAGGCGAACAGGCACGCGGCGTTCCGCCACCTGCGCCCCTTCTTCCCCTAGTACGGTCGCAACCAGAAGCGCCCCGGCAACTTCGAAATCGGGTTCGATGGAGGTCAGCGGCGGGCTGGTGTGGATGCCTGCGCGAATTCCGTCGAAACCGACGATCCCGCATTGCTGCGGCACTGCAATTCCGCGTTCGCGCAATTCGTCCATGGCGCCAAGCGCAATCGAGTCGCAGGCAACGAACAGTCCGTCGAACGCCTCACCGCGTTCAACCAGCGCCGCAATCGCCTTGCGGCCCTGCGTTTCCCGATCCGCATTGTAATCGACTTCCTGCAGAGCGGCAGGACGGCCAGCCGCGGCCATTGCGGCCTGGTATCCCTCGTATCGTTCGCGGAACTGACGCTGCGGGGAATCGATTGCCCCCAGATGGACTATGTTGCGGTAGCCCGCTGCAATCAGCCGCTGCGTAGCAATCAGACCGCCTTCGTAATTGTCCGAACGAACCCATTCGAGCTCGTCGAACGGCGATCCCCAGAACACCACCGCGCGGCCGTCCCGGCTGAGGTCCCTGTAATAGTCCCAAGCGAAATCGTTTGCGGTCGTGCCGATCACGATCACTCCGTCAGCCTGCCCGCTTTCTTCGTATTTGCCGAATAATTGGCCGGGTGTAGCCTGAAAGGATACCAGCGTCTGATACCCCATCCCCGAAGCCGCCGCACACACACTGCCCAGCAGCGAGAAATAGAACGGATTGATGTCGCTCGCCGCTTCACCCGGTCGGCAGATGACCACCACCGCCAGCGTGCCCGTGCGCCCCTGCCGCAATTGTGCGGCCCGCGTATCGACCATGTAGCCGAGCGCTTCCGCCGACTTGATCACCCGGGCCCGGGTGGCTTCGGTAATCGCGCTGGAATTGGCCAGCGCACGCGAAACGGTGGACTGGCTGACCCCGGCGTGTTCGGCAACATCGAACGATGTGACGCGGGGGCGCAGTTTGCGGTCGATCATCGAACAACTCTCCCCTCTGACACCCGAATATCCCGCCTCCCTATGCGCCGCGAGCGGGAATCATGCAATCGGGAGAAATCCAACCCGTGCACGCCAATTCGCAGGTGCACAAAATGAGGGGAAGCCAAACGCATAAAAGGCGTGTAAGGGGCGCCCATCGACCGGTCGGCACTTGCATTAATAGGCTTGCGAGAAAAGGTGGTCAGCAGCAGGTCTGCCCTACCCCGATCCGTTTTCCTTTGAATGATGCGAGTACCATGATTTTTACCGATTTACCGCCATTTCTTGGCGAAGCACTGGCCGAACGCGGCTATGAGAAACCCACTGCGGTGCAGGCTGCCGTGATCGAGGAAGGCGCGGCTGGCCGCGACCTGATCGTGTCGGCCCAGACCGGCTCGGGCAAGACGGTCGCCTTCGGCCTCGCCATGGCGGAACAATTGCTCGGCGAAAGCGGCAGTGTGCCGCACGGGATCGCCCCGCTCGCGCTGGTCATCGCACCCACGCGGGAACTGGCCTTGCAGGTCAGCCGCGAGTTGATGTGGCTGTATGGCAAGGCGGGCGCCCGGATCGCGACCTGCGTTGGCGGGATGGACGCATCCAAGGAACGGCGGTCCCTGCGCGGCGGCGCCCAGATCGTGGTCGGCACCCCCGGCCGTCTGCGCGATCATCTCGAACGCGGCGCGCTCGACCTGTCGTCGCTCAAGGCCGTGGTGCTCGATGAAGCGGACGAAATGCTCGACATGGGTTTCCGCGAAGATCTCGAGGAAATTCTCGACGCGACGCCGGAAGAGCGCCGGACCCTGTTGTTCAGCGCCACCATGCCGAAATCGATCGTGTCGCTGGCCAAACGCTACCAGCGCGATGCACTGCGCATCTCCACCGTCGGTGATGACCGCGGCCATGGCGACATTTCCTATCAGGCGGTCACCGTTTCTCCATCCGAGATCGAAAATGCGGTGGTCAATCTGCTGCGCTTCCACGAAGCGGAAACCGCGATGCTGTTCTGCGCCACGCGCGAAAACGTGCGGCGTTTGCATTCGACGCTGCAGGAACGCGGTTTCACCGTGGTGGCATTGTCGGGCGAACATTCCCAGCAGGAACGCAACCAGGCGATGCAAGCCATGCGCGACCGACGCGCACGCGTATGCGTGGCCACCGACGTTGCCGCGCGCGGGATCGATCTTCCCACGCTCAGCCTGGTGATTCATGTCGAAATCCCCCGCGACGCCGAAGCCTTGCAGCACCGTTCAGGCCGCACCGGCCGCGCCGGCAAGAAGGGCACGGCAGTTATCCTGGTGCCGTATCCGAAGCGCAAGCGGGTCGAATCCATGCTTCGCGGCGCGAAGATCAACGCCGACTGGATCAATGCCCCCACGCCGCAGGAAATTCAGAAGCAGGACCGCGAGCGGCTGCTGACGGCACTGCTCGCACCCGTGGAAGTGGACGAGGAAGACCGCGCCCTCGCCCAGAAGCTGATGGCCGAACGCACTCCGGAAGACATCGCGGCCGCACTGGTCCATGCCCACCGCGCCTCGATGCCGCAGCCCGAGGAATTGATCGAAAACACGCCCGAAGCGCGCAAGGCCGCGCAGCAGGAACGGCACCGTCCCGGCTTCGAGGATACCGTCTGGTTCCGGATGGATATCGGCCGCCGGCAGAACGCCGATCCCCGCTGGCTGCTCCCGCTGCTGTGCCGCCGCGGGCACATTACCCGCAACGAAGTCGGTGCAATCCGCATCGGTCCTTCGGAAACCTACTTCCAGGTACCACGCACGATCGCCGACAAGTTCGACGATGCGATCCAACGCACTGCCCTGTCGGAAGAGGACGGCGAGCCTGTCCTGATCGTCCGCGACGAAGGCGGCCCGCGCGAACAGGCCCGCAACAACAGCAAGCCGCACCGGAAGGGCCCGCCCCGCACCGGAGCTCCCCGTCATGACGGACCGCGTCATGATGGCCCGCGCAATGATGCTCCCCGCAGTGATGGGCCGCGCCCGGACGGCCCACGCAGCTACGCCAAGCCCGGCGGCAAACCGCCGTTCAAGGGTGGTCCCAAAAAGAGCGGCCCGTTCAAGGGCGGGCCCAACAAGGGCAGTCCTTTCAAAGGGGGCGGTTTCAAGGGCCCGAAGCCAAAGGCCTGACCTCTTCGGACGGGCCGGCTGGAGGAAAGCTCCAGTCCGGCCGTTCGAAAATGTTGATCAGCGAGCGCTTGGCTTCGGAGCCTCCCACGGAAGGTGGCGTTCATCCAGGCTGATCAGATTGTTGCGTTCGATCAGCACCGCGTGCGAATGATAGCCGAGCAACTGCCGCACCGGCACTTCCAGATTGCGCACCAGAATTGCGGTTTCTTCGGAAGAAAAATCGCTTAGCCCCCGGGCGCGCTCGTTTCCGTCCTCGTCGTAGACATGCAGCACATCGCCCTTGGCGAATCTGCCTTCGATGGAAATGACATCGCCGCGGCCGATCCCCCGCTCGCCCTCCGCCAAGGCCTTGGCCGCATCTGCATTGATCACGATGCTGCCGGCCATGTGCAGGCGTTCGCTGAGCCATAGCGGCCAACCGGATAGCGGCGCTTCGTGCGCAATGCAGGTGGTACAGCGGCGCTGGCCCTTGAGCACCGAGGAAATCGGGTCCTCCGCCTCCCCGTTGGCGATCAGGGTGGTGCAGCCGGAATTCTGCGCCATGTTGGCGGCCTGCAATTTGGTCAGCATCCCGCCGGTTCCCAGCGTGCTGACGCTTTCGGTAACAGACAGATATTCGCTGACGTCCCGAACCGTTTCAACCAGCTTCGCGCCCGGTTCCGAGGGGTTGCGGTCGTACAGCCCATCGACGCTGGTCAGGATGACCAGCCGGTCCGCCTGGACCATCTGGGCGACCTTGGCTGCCAGGCGGTCATTGTCGCCAACGCGGATCTCTTCGGTCGTAATCGTGTCGTTTTCATTGATGATCGGCAGCACCTTCGCCCGCAGCAGGCGGTGGAGGGTATTCTTGGTGTTGAGGAACCGCGAATGATCCTCGAAATCGCCCAGGGTCACCAGAATCTGTGCGACATTGAGATCATATTCATGGCCAATCTGCTTGTAGGCACCAAGAAGCAGCGGCATCCCGCAGGCAGCGGCGGCCTGCTTGTCGCGCAGACCCGCTGTTGCGGGCGTGACCCCGATCATCTTCATGCCCAGCGCCACGGCGCCCGAAGAACACAGCACGACCTCAATGCCCTCGTCCCTCAACAGCGCAATATCTTCCATGATCCGCTGCAGGAAAGCCCAGCGCGGGGTCAGACGGGATTGGTCCGCCAGAAGACTGGAACCGATTTTTATTACAACTCGCTTAACTTCATTCACTACAAATACACTGCCTATTAATAGTAATTCGATTGTTCAATGATTTCTGCATGAATTTATAGACCCAAGTCACGCCGCCCTATCACCCAGACTGAGTACGCGCTTATAGGACCTGCCATCTTATTGACAAGACCGGGTTGGAAACGATGAGAAAATGTCGCATGGGCAGCTACGGAAAATCAGATTAAATATATATGCCTACTGATGATTTACAAGATTGCTCGCTATTCGGATGCTTGGGGTTGGCTTGCAATCCGGCATAGGCTAATGGCGGCCCTTTCGATCCACGCGGATGGACTTTCCGGTCCGCTCCCCGCCGTCACGCATTCGGCACTCATGCACAGGCTGACCTATGAATTTTGAAACTGGCGTCTCGCTTGCCGCATATTTCATCCTGATGCTCGGCATCGGAGTGTACGCCTGGCAGAAGTCGACCAGCAATGTTTCGGAATTCATGCTCGGCGGCCGGCAATTGCCCCCTGCGGTCGCGGCGTTGTCAGCCGGGGCTTCGGACATGAGCGGGTGGATGCTGATGGGGCTGCCTGGTGCGGTCTATGTCGCGGGGATCAACGCTGCCTGGATCGCGGTCGGGCTGCTGATCGGGGCATGGGCCAACTACCTGCTCGTTGCGCCCCGGCTGCGGGTTTATACCGAAGTGACGGATGATGCCGTGACCATCCCCGATTATCTGGAAAAACGGTTCGAAGACACCAGCCGCAATATCCGCGTCATCGCTTCGCTGGTGATTGTCATCTTCTTCACGCTCTACACCTCTGCCGGCCTGGTCGCGGGGGGCAAATTGTTCGAGGCATCCTTCGGCTTCGATTACCGTCTGGGTCTGGTGATCACCGCCGGTGTGGTGATGGCCTATACTCTGGTGGGCGGTTTTCTGGCGGTCAGCCTGACCGATTTCGTCCAGGGCTGCATCATGTTCGCCGCGCTCGTGCTGGTGCCGATCGTGACCTTGGGCGAACTTGGCGGATGGACGGCGACGAGCGAAGCGGTCCGTGCCGTCAATCCGGACTATCTCGGCTGGTTTTCCGGCGTGACTGCGCTCGGCATCATCTCTAGCATGGCGTGGGGCCTCGGGTATTTCGGCCAGCCGCACATCATAGTGCGGTTCATGGCGGTCCGTTCGGTCAAGGATATTCCCAACATGCGCCGCATCGGCATGTCGTGGATGCTGGTGACGGTCGTCGGCGCAGTGATGTGCGGCATTGTCGGGCTTGCCTTCGTCACCCGCACCGGAGCGCCGTTGGGTGATCCCGAGACGATCTTCATCGTCCTGTCGCAGACACTGTTTCACCCCTACATCGCCGGCTTCCTGCTGGCCGCAATCCTGGCCGCGATCATGAGCACAATTTCCTCGCAATTGCTGGTATCCTCCAGTTCGCTGACGGAGGATTTCTACAAGACCTTCCTGCGTTCCGGCGCCAGCCAGCGCGAGTTGGTGCTGGTCGGACGGATTGCCACACTGGCGGTGGCGCTGGTCGCTATCGGATTGGCGCTGGACCGGTCGAGCAGCATCCTGTCGCTGGTCGGCAATGCCTGGGCCGGGTTCGGCGCGGCGTTCGGGCCGGTGATCCTGCTCAGCCTGCATTGGCGCGGCATCACCCGCAGCGGGGCATTGGCCGGGATCATCGCGGGCGCGGGTACGGTGCTGGTCTGGCTCTACGCCCCGTTCACGATCGGCGGCGAGGCACCCACAGCGGTGATCTACGAGATCATTCCCGGCTTTATCATGAGCACTGTCGCCGCGATTGGAGTTAGCAAACTGGGAGGCTCGGTATCGGCGAAGGTCGTGGGGCAATTCGATCGGATGCTCGCCTTGAAATGACCATCGCCGCCGATATAGCGGCTCAATGCGCCGCCTGATCCTGTTCAACAAACCCCACGGGGTGCTCTCGCAATTCACCGATCGGAGAACGGAGACGGAGCGCGCGACTCTGTCGGACTTCATCGCCGTGCCGGGCGTCTATCCCGCAGGCCGGCTGGACCGCGACAGCGAAGGGCTGCTGCTGCTGACCGACGACGGGCATTTGCAGGCGCGGATTGCCGAGCCCAAATTCAAGATGCCCAAGACCTATCTGGTGCAGGTCGAAGGGGATGTGGCCGAGGACGCCCTCGCCCAGCTGCGCAGCGGCGTCCGGTTGAAGGACGGCGTCACGCTTCCAGCAGAGGCCGAGCGGATCGATGCACCGGACATCTGGCCGCGCGATCCGCCGGTCCGGTTCCGCAAGAGCGTGTCCGATGGCTGGCTGAAACTGACCATCCGCGAAGGGCGCAACCGGCAGGTCCGGCGCATGACCGCAGCGGTCGGCAATCCGACGCTTCGGCTGGTGCGGTGGCAGATTGGCGAGTGGACGCTGGACGGCATTCCGCCAGGCGAATGGCGGGAAATCAGCGTCCGCTAGTCCTCAATCATCCGCCTCGAAAGCCAGACTGCCCTGATTATACAGGCTGGTAATCAGCTCGACTGCGGGGGCCGAACGGATGAACTTGTCCACCACCAGCACGGCGGTCTGCGCGCAGAGGAGTTCCGCCAATTCGGCTGTCTCGCCCCGGCATTCGAAGCACTCGCCATCGGCAAACAGCAGCACTGCGCCGCCATCCTGACGAATGAAGGAGAACCGGCTGGCCGGGTTGCGCAGGAGCGGAACTTTGGACGCCAGGGCGCTGACGATCTCCGCTGCCGAGACGGGAACTTCGGGCCGCCAGTCGATCTCGGGGTATTTCGGTGTGCTGTTGTATCTCCCGAACCAACGGGCAAACGCCGCCCGGTCGGACAGGCTTTCCAGCAGCATCGCGTGCAGCCCGTCAAGGGCCGCGCCAGTGATCTCGCCCGGGTTGTCCTGCTGGGGTAAGCCGGGATCGCCGTAACGATCATCGTCCGACATCGCGTCGAGCAGATCATCGCAGAAATCGCCGATCAGCTCGGCGCGGGACGGGGCGCGGAAGCCGACCGAATAGGTCATGCAATTGTCCCCCACCGCCACGCCATTATGCGCGATGCCCGGCGGGACATAGAGAATATCGCCCGGCTCCAGCACCCATTCCTCGAGCGGCTCGAAACCGGCGATCAGGCGCAACTGGTCGTGCGGCAGCAGCGGTGTGCTGTCATCGCACATTGCGCCGATCTGCCAGCGCCGCCGCCCCAGCCCCTGGATCAGGAACACGTCGTAATGGTCGAAATGCGCACCCACCCCGCCGCCATCGGCTGCGACGCTGACCATGACATCGTCGATCCGCCAGTTCGGTACGAAGCGGAACGGTTCGATCAGCGCGGCGACATCGGGCACGAAATGATCGACCGCCTGCACCAGCAGGGTCCATTTGTCGGGGGATAGCTCGCCGAACCGCTCCGCCGGAATCGGGCCATCCTCCGCAGTCAGCGCACCTTCCGCATGGCTGACCAGCCGCGCCTCGACATCGTCCTCGCAGGCCAGGCCCGCCAGCTCGTCGGGCTCCAGCGGATTGACCCACTGCGCCCACGGATTGCGGATCAACAGCGGTTTCTTCTGCCAGTAATCGCGCAGGAAAGTCTCGGTATCGAAGTCGGTGAAATGCATGGGGCGGCCCCTAGCACAATTCAGCGATTAGTCGTCTGTAATCTCGATACGGGCGAGCAAAGCCTCGACCTGCACCTGAGCGCCTTCACTGGCGTTGAGTTCGGTCACGATCCCGTCAAACGGTGCGGTGAGGGCGTGCTCCATCTTCATGGCTTCCAGCACCATCAGGCGCTGGCCGACGGTGACGGTGTCGCCCTTCGCCACATCAACCGCGATCACTTTGCCGGGCATGGGGGAGAGGATGTCGCCGTCGTGGGCAGAAGTGTGGGCGCCTCCGTCAGTACGCGCAGGCACAATTCGATAAGTCGTCCCAATGTCGGTTGCAAATATCTGTTCGCCTACTTCGCTGTAAAGGCTGTGCTGTTGCTTGTCATAGCTTGGTTCCGGCGACGAATGCGCCATCAAGGTCATTCCGTTGACGGAAAGTCCAACCGCAGCATTAGTCGCGGCATTCAGGCGAAATCCCGAAAGAACATTTCGAGGCGAAATGAAGCGAATCGCAGCAGTATCCAGCACCCATTGCGGCGGCTCGTAAGCTTCAAAGGCCAGCTCTTCCTCATGCGAACTAATGAAATCAGTGTCGAGCCTTGCTTCGTAGAAATCGGGATTTACCAAAAGCGAGTGAAGAAAGCTCGCGTTTGTCTTGACTGGCCAAACGGCGCTATCGGAGCAGATCTTTGCCAAGCCGACGATGGCATCTTCTCGGGCTTCCGCCCGGTAAATCAATTTGGCGATCATGGGGTCGTAGAACGGGCTGATTGTATCGCCCTTCTCGACGCCGGTTTCGATCCTTACTTTCCCGTCGAAGCCAAGTTCTCTGGCTTCACCGCTTGAACTGTGCTGCCATCGGGTTGGTCGGGCAGCTCTAGGAAGTGAGAAAAATTCCAGCGTCCCCGTGCTCGGCAAAAACCCCTTTGCCGGATCCTCCGCATAGAGCCGCGCTTCGATGGCGTGGCCCTCGATCCGGATTTCATCCTGCCGCAGCGGAATCGCCTCACCGCTCGCCACGCGCAATTGCCATTCGACCAGATCGACGTCGGTGATCTCTTCGGTCACCGGATGTTCCACCTGCAGGCGGGTGTTCATTTCCATGAACCAGATACGGTCGGCGCGCAGGCCTTCGCTGGCGTCGGCGATGAATTCCACCGTCCCCGCGCCTTCGTAATTCACCGCTTTTGCTGCACGAATTGCTGCGCAGCATAAATCGTGCCGTGTGGCCTCGTCCATACCCGGTGCGGGGGCTTCCTCGATCACTTTCTGGTGACGGCGTTGCAGCGAACAGTCGCGTTCGAACAAGTGGACGACATTGCCGTGGCTATCGCCGAAAATCTGCACTTCGATATGGCGCGGCGAGGTGATCCATTTTTCCAGCAGCACCTGGTCGTTGCCGAAACTGGCCTTCGCCTCGCGCTTGCAAGATTCTAGCATTTCAAGGAATTGCTGCGCAGCATCGACCTTGCGCATACCCTTGCCGCCGCCGCCCGCAACCGCCTTGATCAGGACCGGATAGCCAATCGCATCGGCCTCTGCCTGAAGCCGCTCGGCCGACTGATCCTCGCCCAGATACCCCGGCGTGACCGGCACTCCCGCGTCGGCCATCAGCTTTTTTGCTGCATCCTTCAGACCCATCGCGCGAATGCTGTCCGGCTGCGGGCCAACCCAGATAATTCCGGCCGCCTGGACCGCTGCGGCAAAATCGGCATTCTCGCTCAGGAACCCGTAACCCGGATGGATCGCCTCAGCGCCGGTAGCCTTGGCCGCGGCAATGATCTTCTCGCCCACCAGATAGCTTGTCGCGGCGGGCGAAGGCCCGATATGCACCGCCTCGTCCGCCTGCCGCACATGCAGCGCCTTCGCATCGGCATCGGAATAGACCGCAATAGTGCGAATGCCCATTTCGCGGGCAGTGCGGATGATCCGGCAAGCAATCTCGCCGCGATTGGCGATGAGGAGGGATTTGATCATTCGGCTCTCAGCATCGAAAGGAGGTGTTCAAAGGATGGTGCTACTGTTTCGTAGGTTTCAGGATCAGTAAAGGCATCTCCCATCGTCTCGTGATCCATGAAACCAATCTCTCCGCTGTGCGCTGCGTTGAGCCGTATAGTCAGAAAGTTGCCGCAGCCGTCATCGCCAAAAGAGAAGAGGTCATCTGGAACGCCGAACATCGGATGCTCAATGTCGGATAGCACTTGCTGCATATTGCGCACCGCCGTCCAGTCAGGGGCGGCATCGATCGCGAAAAGACGGTTTACATATGTTGTAGCTTCACCACCCACGTAACCGGGCGAAGGCCATCGCAATTCGAGTGCGTTGGAAAATTGCCCGCCGTTAGATCGGCTAAGGAACTTCCGATAATCTGCGGGCAGCTGGAAACCGCTCCGCTGCTCGAACCCATTCAACGTGGATTCCATCGCAGGCGACACTTCGATCAGTAAGCCAAGCAATTCGTCGGTCTTCATGTCGCCCCCTTACATCCGGAACACCCCGAAGCGGGGTGCCTCCGCTATCGGGGCTTCCAGCGTCGCGGAAAGCGCAAGCCCGAGCACATCGCGGGTCTGGACCGGGTCGATCACCCCGTCGTCCCACAGCCGCGCGGTGGCGTAATAAGGGTTGCCTTCATCTTCGTATTTCTGGCGGATCGGGGCCTTGAAGGCTTCCGCCTCGCGCTCGTCCCACTTGTCCGCATCGCGGTGGACGGTCGCCAGCACGCTTGCTGCCTGCTCGCCGCCCATCACCGAAATGCGCGCGTTGGGCCAGGTGAACAGGAAGCGCGGCGAATATGCGCGGCCAGCCATGCCGTAATTGCCCGCGCCGAAGCTGCCGCCGATCACCACGGTGATCTTGGGAACCTGTGCCGTGGCGACCGCCGTCACCAGCTTCGCGCCGTGCTTGGCGATGCCTTCCGCCTCGGAGTTCCCGCGGAGCTTGAAGCCGGAGATATTCTGCAGGAACAGCTGCGGAATGCCGCGGTGG